>NZ_JAUBWA010000177.1:0-10632 GCF_036702825.1 Microcoleus sp. A003_D6
TAGTAGGCAGGATAAATCCTGCAACTCCCTTTCATCCCCGGACTGAAGTCACGGGGTTTTCAGGGTATTTCCTATAAGTGCCGAATGCCTTAATATCTCAGTCTTCCTACTGGGGAAGCAGATAAATTTTTTGGATTCAGGCAGCAAATGTTCTACCCTGACGGGTACGAGATGTCCTCGGTAGTTAAACAAACCGGGAATGTATTCCGGCGCGCTGTGTAGGTTTTTCAAGGTAAAAGTGGGAACTATAGCCTTTCTCAAAAAGATGAGGTATGACTGAGAGCTTATATAACCACTCAACGTATTGGGCCGGGGCCCAACTACGTCCGCGAATCTTTCTGAGAACCGCTATATACATAAAATAGCCAAATCAACATCTAGATATCAGAGGAGATTTGAGATTGTGAAAGTCTGCCGGAAAACATTTTGAGAAATTTCGCTGAGTTTTGCAACAATTACAAGTCTTTTGGCATTCTAGAGCTATTGTGTAAAAAGTGTATTTTCAGGAGACTCAACTAATATGGGTTGGTTTAAAAGACTGTTCGGACTCGAAAAGCCTGCACCCCAGGCTGAACCGATGGCACAAGTAGTACAGCAAGCAGCACAAGCGCAATCCATCGCTCCTGCTAAAGTCGGCCCAGACGGAAATTTTGACGAAAGCGGTCTGGCGAAGCGGGTGGCTTTAGCTTTTGACGCCGATTCTGAAGTTGCTGATATCGAGACTGTTTATGTGGCTCAGCTCAGCAGCACGGTTGTTCTCAAAGGTCAAGTTCCCAGTCAGGCAATTCTCGACAAGTTGGTGGCGATCGCTTCTGCTGAAGAAGGCGCCACAGCCGTGCAAACCGATCAGGTGACAGTCGGCTAGTTCTTCGGAACCGAAGTAGTTTCGCTCCGGGTGCGGCTCGAATTAGTCAAAAACTCGGTTAAACCCGCTGCGGCGGGTTTTTTCTTGCCGTCTCCCCCTCAAAATATTAATTATTGTAAATACAACCGATTTCTCTTAAAAAACCGTATAATTGAATACAGAAACTAAAAAAGTTTTAGCCCAAAAAACCAACCCTGACCTGACTGCCCTTTTTATCGACCTATAAGGATCAAAAAATATGAAACTCACTTATCGCGGCTCAAACTACGAGTACGACATTCCGACAGTTGATATGATCGAAGGCGAAGTTGCGGGCAAATACCGGGGCCAAAACTGGAACTATCGGTATCCGAGACACATTCCCAACCCCAAAAAATACGGCTGCACAAACTATACCAAAAAGCGAGATGCTGAAGCTGGCGATCGGGATGTCGCAGCAGCGGCGGTTAAATCTTACCCAACAGTTGTGGAAGTGGCGCAAGTGCACCAGGCGAATATTTGCAATATTCTCGATCGCAGACAGCAAGCAGCCAAGGCCAATGGCGATGAAAGACTGCTGCGCTTGCTAGAAATTGAGTCGAGACAGATGGTGTGTTAGAGAAAAGCTTGAGAAAACAAAGCGTTTGTCAAGAGGGGGGAAATCGAGTTAAGCTCAATTTCCCCCTTTTGATGCTGTTTGTGCGATCGAATTCTCCTTTCCCCACAGCGCCCACGGCGATGTATTATTTATTTGGTTCCCCATTAATTTTCCTACAAAACTTTATAAATTCTTGAAAACTAAGTAAGTGATCGGAATTGGCCTCAATTCTCGCTATCAGTTGTTCAAGGTAATATTTTTCTTGTACTTCTCTCGGTGTAGGTTTACGGTAATAAAAATTCTTGTTTGACGCAGAACTACGCTCTTTGAAAATTTCTCTAAGATAACCTTCATGAAACAGAGCTTTTGTTTTATATCCAAAAATATCCTTTGTATTTTCTTCATCTTGCACAAATTCACTCGCTAAGTCTTCGGGATTACTTGTGCTTACATCAAAATATTCGATGTATTTTTTCAAAATTGAATTATGTTGTGGATGTCTGACAAAGAACTTCCTATTGCCTAAAAACCAAGTTTCAATACAAACTTTCTGCACAATAATTTTTAGTTGGCAATTTTCCGGTAATGTTTTAAAAGGTTTATCTTTTAATTCTAACTTAATTTGCTCATCAGCTTCCGCTTTTTTCTCTGCAACTGTAAAACGGTCTGCATCTGTAAATAGTACCAAGTAATTATATTTAGGAAAAGCGTTAATATCTTGGATAGCATTAGCAGTAACTCTGTAGCAACTAGGAACGCCCATATCACTTACGTAATAATAGTTATTCTGATTTACAGCATCAAAACTATCCACTTCTGTCAATTCTGGAAGTAGTACAGATAACCACTTCTTATAAACAATCGGTTCTGTCTTCCCTTCAAATACAAAATAGAAGTTCATACTATGATTGTTTTTCGAGAATTTTGGTTAATTGAATAAATGCGTCTTGTTTAGATTTACCCAAATGATAATCTGAGGCATTACAAATTCTAATATGTCCGCCCTGTCGAGTCACAATTTTCCAATATTCATACGGAATATTATTGATAATGTAAGGGTGATGGCTTGTAGCAATAAATTGTAAGGTTTTATTTTCGTGAATCAGGTCATCAGTCAAGATGTCAATACAATTTATGCCTAAACTATTTTCAAATTCATCAATCAATATTACCGAACCTTCATTTGCTAGAAAAATTTCGGCAATATGAATAATTGTACGCAACATCCCCGAAGACATCCTATTTTCTGTAATCCATTTTGGTACAGATTTCTCTTTTATAGAAATACCAGGCTGAATTTTCCCAGCAATTGCTTTAGGCAAGATGTCAGTTTTAAAAGGCTCAACTTTTAGATCTCCGATTTGTGGAAAAATGTCAATAAATCTTGACTTTATTTTTTCATAAATATCTAACTTGTTTTCATAAGTCAGATATAGTTTAGTTCTAATATCCTCATCACTATTTACTATGCTGTCTAAAGTTTTGTATTTATTTTTGAGCGAGTGCAAAGATTGGTTTGAGTTTATAAGACGCCGACCGTTTATTGTATGATCGCGATATTCTATTTTATTTAGAGCATCAAAGGCTTCTTTAATCACACTTTCTTCTTTCAAAATATATATCATTGATTGATGCGAAGAAAGTTTAGGCATTGGGCTATCTTTATACCTAATTTCTTCCAGATTTCGCTTAAGAATTACAAGCTGATTATTTGAGGTCAATTTTTCATAAATTAAGGAAGATTTTTCTCGCTCATCTTGTTTTTCTTTTTCATCATCCTCAAAACTTAGTTCATTTGTTTCAACAGTATCAAAACCACCTTCCCAAATAAATTCAGTACCGTTTACCGTAGAAAATCTGATTTTCCATTCAAACCCATTTATAGCTTTTCCATTTGCAATACGTCTTAAATCGATAATTGCACGCAGGATTTGGGTTTTGCCTGCACCTGATACACCTACTAAAAGGGTTAAGTTTGATGAAAAGTTAATTTCATCAAAATCCCACTCCCAAAAATAATTTTTGAGCCTAAGTGAAATAATCTTCATAATTTAAAAGTGTTTTTATTGTTCATATGACCCAACGTATTTACTTTTTTGCAATCGAGTAATATTCGGGATAATTCTAAGCTCTACACTTTATTTATAAACCATTAAGAAGCCTTGTGTCAATACCGACTTTGGGAGACCCACTCCTGAAAAAAAAACCGGGTTTTTTACGAGCGTTCAAGGCTCAAATGCAGTAATTTCGTAAAAAACCAGGTTTCTGATTATCACCATCACCCCTTCACGCAAACCACCTGCTTCAAAGTCGCCACAACTTCCACCAAATCCGACTGCTGACTCATCACCTCATCAATCGACTTATAAGCCCCCGGAATTTCATCTAAAAACTGCTCATCTTTCCGGCACTCAACCCCCTCAGTCTGCCGCACAAAATCATCAAGAGTAAATACATTCTTCGCTTGAGTGCGAGACATCAATCTGCCAGCACCGTGACTGCAACTACAGTAACTTTCAGCATTTCCCTTCCCTTTAACAATAAAAGACTTCGCCCCCATCGAACCTGGAATAATCCCGTAATCCTCAACATCCGCGCGCACAGCACCCTTGCGAGTCACATACACATCTTCGCCAAAATGCACTTCTTTTTCCGCGTAATTGTGGTGGCAATTCACCTCTAATAACGGCTTAACAGATTTGCCGCCCGCGACGTGCTTTTCCACAATTCGCTTAAACCGATTCATCATCACATCGCGATTAAAACGAGCATAATCTTGCGCCCACTGCAAATCGTGCCAGTAAGCCGCAAACTCCCGCGTACCGGCTACAAAATAAGCCAAATCTTTATCAGCCAGATTAATTTCTGCCAGTTTAGCTAAATCTTTAGCAGTCTCGATATGCTGCTGTGCGAGCAAATTCCCAATGCCGCGAGAACCGGAATGCAGCATCAGCCAAACAAAGTTTTCAGTATCAACGCAAACCTCAATAAAATGATTGCCGCCGCCGAGGGAACCCATTTGTTTTAAGGCTTTATTGTTTTGGTGCTGTACGCCTTGATGAAGTTCCTTAAATTCTCCCCATCCCTGCCAGTTGGTGACAGTTGTTTCTACTTCTTTGTTTTCGGAAAATCCTACAGGGATTGCGGCTTCGATATCGAGGCGAATTTGTTTGAGTTTGCCTTCTAATTTGTTGGCGGTGAAAGGCATTTTTACAGCAATTACGCCACAACCAATATCCACGCCCACAGCAGCGGGAATAATCGCTTCTTTTGTGGCAATTACTGAACCGACTAAAGCACCTTTTCCTAAATGTACGTCGGGCATTAGTGCGACGTGTTTGAATACAAAGGGCAAAGATGCTACGTTTGCGGTCATCTTGGTTTCTTTTTCGCCCAGGGCGTGATTTGCCCAAGATAATACTGGTTTTGGGGCTGATATGTCTAATTTTTCGTAGGGCATTTTTGTTTAAGTTGCTTTTGCAAGTTTGTTTGTGTAGTATTATTGTAACATAAATGTTTCTCATGTCAAACGCATTTGACAGACTAATTCTCGTAGGGTGCGTCAGTCGAGAATTTCGATCTGGAGTCAGAGAGTATTGACTGACGCACCCTACCGACTAATTCTAGAAGCGTCCTGTATTGAAAATCCTTAAGAGATTCCCAAAGATTCGATGAATAATTTACTGTAGGGTGCGGATTCTTGTACCTTCGACAGCGAACCAAATAGCTCTTTTCCCCCGAAGATAACTAATGTCTTCTGTTTAGAGTCAGGTTCTTGAGTCAGGATTTGTGAGTGAACGGACAGAATGCTATCTGAATCAAAACGATAGAAATAGTGCAAGTCACCGCAAACCTCTTCTTTAAGATCCTTAAGAGTGGGGTAAAGTTCTTTACAGGAACGTGGCTCGTGACCGATTAAAATTAGTTCATCTGATATTTCCATTTTGTCAATATCGATTAGATACAGGAGCCCTTCATCAGTATTAACTAGAATGCGATCGTCTGAAAGGTAGCACATATAGTAGTGAAAACCGTCATCAGAATCAGGCCAAGGCCATTCGCATATTCCAATTAGATTGCAGTCAGGAAAACTGAATCGGCTGATTTGTCGCCCACAACCATGTACAACCAAAAATTCACTACCAGCAGGATGAAATTCTGGAAGCCCTATGTCATAGTGACAGGGAATTTCCACGGTGTGGATTGTTGTACCATCATCATAAAGCCAGTAGACTTGTTGTCCGTGCTGTCCGGAACAAGCCCAAAGAGCTAAAATTTGATTTTCTGGATGTGGGTGAAACGAGAATGTACTGCCTCCAATAGGGTCTTTGAGCAGAAGTTTTCGCTGGATTTGCCACGAACTGGTATCGCGAATTTGAATCTCGACTTCCCTGAATTCAATTAATTTCATGCACCAAAAACGCAAGCCGTCTGCATCAAACCAGCAATCCTGAAATCCATTATAGTTATACAAATATGAAACTTTAACAGGAGGGTTAGGTAGTTGTTCTTCAAAAACTAGCTGGTTGTCTGCTGTCAAAATTGCTAAATGATTGCCATTTGCCATAATTGCTGCCAGCATATCGCCTTTGGGACTAATGGCTAAACAGCTAATTTCGTCGGGAAGCTGGTATTCGTATTTTGGCGAAAAGTTGCGATCGACTAAAGTGACTTTTTTGCGATCGCCACTGACGATCGTCGCCCACTCGGAATTAATGGGTTGATTTATATATGAGAATGACCAGTCAATTTGTATTTCATGTTTTGGTAAAATTAGCATAAAAATATTTCAGCGTAAATAAGCTCTATTTTAACTGAAATCTTGCAGCATTTATCGTAGGGTGCGTCAGTCGGGAATTTCTTTGGGGAGTCAGAGACTGTTTACTGACGCACCTTACCGACTAATTATCGGCGCGTCAACTTAACATCAAATGCAGTACCAGTATTGTTGGTAAATCCGACAGTCCGACAGGGAATGAATTCCCTGTCTCATAGCAAAAGTCCTCTAAAAGAGGACTGAAATAGATCGTATTTTTCCTCAAAATCTACAGTCGGTTTTGAACCGACTTTCGCTATGAGGCAGGGGTTTAAACCCCTGCCGGATTGCGGGAAAGTGCGTATTTGCTGACGCTACATTTTACAAATTCGCATTCTTTCTCCCCGCCTTCTGCACAGGAATAGCGACCACCTGCGGTTTCTTGTTCGCTGCAAACATCCCAAAGAAATCGTGCAGCAAAATATAGAAACAGGGAATAATAAACAGCGTCAGCAGCGTTGCCAGCGACAAACCGGAAAACACCACCACGCCCAAAGGTTGCAAGAATTCCGAACCGTCTCCAATGCCCAAAGCTAGGGGAAATAAACCCAAAACTGTGGTAATAGTTGTCATCAAAATCGGACGCAAGCGCTGAGGTGCCGCCCTGAGAATTGCCGTGGCGCGATCGACCTTTTCATCTTCCAGAATTTGGTTCGCCAACTCCACCATAATAATCGCATTATTCACCACAATTCCCACCAGCAAAATCGCCCCCACAATCACCGTTGCGCCGATCGCAGTTTTAGTCGCATACAGCCCGAAAATCCCGCCAGCCAAAGCCAGCGGCACCGTCAGCATAATCACCAGCGGATCGACAAGCGAATTGTACTGCACCGCCATCACCACAAATACCAAAAACGCCGCCAAAGAGCCCAAAACAATCAGCGAACTTTGCAATTCTCGGTTAGTTTCCGCCGCAGAACTCGGTATAACTCGCACTCCCGGCGGCAATTTGATTTCCGACAAAACTGCATCCACTTGTTTCAAAGCATCGCCCAAACTTGCGCCCTTATTAATATTCCCAGCAATCATGAAAACTTGGCGCTGGTTAAGCCTTTGAATTTCCCCAGGCGCTTTTCCAAGTTCAATATTCGCCACATCGCTCAAGCGGATAATGCTGTTATCCCTAGCAGTTAAAGGAATAAATTTTAGTGCAGAAATCGATTGAACCGCAGCGCGATCGAACTGTACCCGCACATCAACCAAACGGTTTCCCCGCTGCAATTGCGTGGGAACAGAACCTTGAATTGCTGTCTGAATCGCCTCTCCAATTTGCCTCGCATTCAACCCGTAGATTTCCGCTTGTTCCCAGTTGGGGCGAATCTGCACTTCCGTTTGCTGCGGGTCTCCATCCGGGCGAAAAGTAGCTAAAGTTACCTTCTCATCCAAAGTTGCCAATATCTCGCGGCCGGCTTGCTGCAATATTTGTTCGTTTTCGCCCTGAAGCAGGACATCAACTTCAGCGCCGCGCACTGGCGAATTAGTTAAAACCAAACCCCGCACACTTTCTGGATTCAGACGCAAACGAGTATTTTTAGGCAAATCAATTTTTTGATTCAATTCTTGCGTAACTCGCTGCACAAAATCCAATGTATTAGTGCCCGGTTTTAGCGTAATGTTGCAGCCGCCGCGCAGCACATTCTCAACCGTATTGTTGCCGAATAACAGCCCGCCCACCGTAGTCAAAGTGTATTGAGTTTCTGGTTGGCTGAGGATAATTTTATCAGCTTCGGCCATAATTCTTTGGTTGGTTGCCAAATTTGTGCCGGCCGGAAATAAAGCAAACAATCTCGCTTGACCGGTATTAATTCTGGGCAATATTTCCTGGGGGATTTGACCAGTCATCAGCCAACTGCCGCCGCCCAATCCAATAATCGCTACTGCAATGATAATCAACCGCCACCGCACTACTCCCGATAAAAATTTCCCGTAGCCGGCGGTAGCATTGGTAAAAGCTCGATCGAATGCGCGCAGCGGCCCAAAGTTGCTCAAACCGCTGGATACCCGCAGCGCTAGCAGTCGAGAAGCCATCATCGGTACAACTGTCAATCCGACAATCAGAGAGGCGGCGACGGAGAAGGTGATGGTGAGAATTAATTCGTTGAAAAGTAAGGAAACTAAGCCGCCTATTAGCAAAAATGGCAGTACGGCAACTAAGTTAGTGATCGTGGAAGCAAATAAAGCTGATTCTAATTCTTGGCTGCTTTTTTCGGCTTGCTGCATCAACTGCTTGTTACTTAAGCGCTGCTTGCCGTTTGCACTGTTTTTATTGCTGGTTCCTTCGACAATATTCTCCAGCATCACGATCGAGTTATCGACCACAATTCCCACACCCAGCGCCAAACCGCCCAAACTGAAGACGTTCAGAGATAGGCCAAAAACTCCCATCAGAATAATCGCCATTAAAGTTGCGAGGGGAATTGCCAGGACAATAATCAAAGTTTGGCGCAGGGAAGCGAGGAACAGCAAAACTGATGCCCCCGCTAAAACAGCCCCGGTTAAACCAGAAAATACCACATTGCTAATAGAATCGCGGATGAACTTAGACTCATCGAAGGTATTGACAATATTCGTACCTTCGGGAATTGCCCCGGATTCTTTTAATTCTTCTAGCCGCTTTTTGATGCCGTCTACAACTGAGATTGTATTGGCGTCAGGCTGCTTTTGAATGCTAATTTTTACCGCTGCTTTCTGATTTAGAAATACTTTAACTCGCTCTTCTTCTGTACCGTCAATTACCTGAGCAAAATCTCGCAAAAACACTCGTCTTGGCGGATTGGAACCCGATGCTTGAAAAGAAATTGCCTGAATTTCTTGGGCGTTTTTAAATCGCCCGACTGTGCGGGTTAAAGGTTCCGCTGCTTCTTGCCGCAGCCGCCCGCCGGAAGTGTCGAGGTTGCGGGATTCGAGGGCGGATAAAACGTCGGAAATACTGACCCCTAAAGATTGCAAGCGATTTAAGTCAATATTTACTTGAATTTCTTCCTGCACGCCGCCTGCAACGTCAATAGCTGCTATTCCAGGAATTACGTTTAATTCCCTGGATAATTCCTCGTCGGCAAATACGCGCAAATCAACTCCTTGCAAGGAGTTGGAAGTGAGGGCAAATTCGTAAATCGGCTGCTGGGAAGGGTCAACTTTGGAGAGAGTGGGCGATTCAACTGTATCGGGAAGTCGGTTGCGGATGCGGTTGACAGCGGCGGTGGCGTCGTTGAGGGCCTGGTCGATGTTTCCCCCGGGTTTGAAGAATAAATCGACGCTGACTTGTCCTTCGCGAGTGCGGGAGAAAACTTGCATGACGCCTTCAGTGGCGGAAAGTCCTTGTTCGAGGGGGCGGGTAACTTCGTCTATTGCTACTTCTGGGGAGACGCCGGGGGCGTCTAGGCGCACGCCGATGCGGGGATATGTGATGGAGGGTAGCAAGTCAACGGGCAGTTGGGTGATGTAAAAAAAGCCCACGATCATAATAGCAAGTGTCAGCATGAGGGTGCCGATGTGGCGGCGAATCGCGGTCGCGCTAATGCTGAATCCGGGTTTGTCGGGAGTCATTTGATTTTTGATTTTTGATTTTTGATTGAAAAGTTTACTTACTCAGTCCGCCTGGAAAGGAATGAATCGCGGAGCTGGCAACCAAATTGTTTTCGGTCAGGCTTTATTTTGCATAGGGATTGAGAGAATATTTACGCTCCGCACCTGACAAGTAGTATAATAAATTTTAATAAATTGTCAAAAATGTTTTTTAGAATATTCCTTTAGAGGTAGTCGATCGCCCAAATGGGTTTATACTCAGCACAATCTCTAACCGTGCTTTTAAAATAGCCCTACCTAATTCCGGTAAAGTATCGACTTGGGCTTGCAACAGCAGCTAGAGCGCCTAAAACTCTGTAAAGCTTACTGAGGGAGTAAGAATCATGCTGAATGGAGACTGCTATGGGCAATCGCCGGCTCAAAGAAATTTGTGAGGATATTTGGATATTTGTATTAAGAATCAGAGTTAAATGTTTGTATTTTTGGGTGCGAAATCAAGGTAACATTTTACTTTTTTTTGTTAATCTTTTATTAGCCATTCTCAGATTGAGTGCTTGGGCTGCCCTGGTTTAGGGTTTAATCTTACTTCTGAGCCATTTCTGCGAAGTTGATATACACATTAACCGATCGCGCATTACTATCCACTATCAGTGTCCTGAACCAGTCATAAAACCCGAGCCTCCCGTTGCTTATATACTCAGCAGGGTTTCTGGCCTTGCTGAGTATACACCACCATTTTTACCGTCAAACCGCACCTAATGACTAATGACTAATAGACCTCTTGCAAAAATCCTTTTAATCAAATTCTGGAACGGGCAAGATGCCCATTCCACAAGAAAAAAAATT
>NZ_JAUBWA010000178.1:0-10558 GCF_036702825.1 Microcoleus sp. A003_D6
GCCCTTCGTACAAAAGATCGACTACCTGTCGTCATCAAATTGCTGAAAAATGAGTATCCAACTTTCAGCGAACTGGTACAATTTCGCAATCAGTATACCATTTCCAAAAATCTTGACTCACCCCTAATCGTCCAAACCTATAGCCTGGAGCCCTATCAAAATGGCTATGCCTTAGTCATGGAAGACTTTGGGGGGATTTCTCTGAAAGAATGGGCAATAAAGGGAAATCTACAATCAGTACAGGAGTTTTTAACTTTAGCGATCGCACTGTGCAACACCTTAGATATACTCTATCGCGAGCGCATCATTCACAAAGATATTAAACCAGCCAATATTTTAATTAATCCCGAAAGTAAGCAAGTTAAATTAATTGATTTTAGTATTGCCTCTTTATTGCCAAGAGAAACCCAAACCCTGATTAATCCTAATGTTTTAGAAGGAACCCTAGCTTATATTTCTCCCGAACAAACAGGAAGGATGAATCGAGGAATTGACTACCGTACAGATTTTTATTCCTTGGGTGTAACTTTCTACGAATTACTCACGGGAGAATTACCATTTCAATCAAATGACCCGATGGAATTAGTACATTCTCATATTGCTAAACCAGCACCGTTAGTCCATGAAATCAACCCAAAAATTCCTCCTGTCCTCTCAGAAATTGTTAATAAATTGACAGTAAAAAATGCGGAAGAACGCTATCAGAGTGCCTTGGGATTAAAATATGATTTAGAAAAATGTTTAACTCAACTTCAAGAAACTGGTGAAATTCAGAGTTTCGAGATTGGGACAAGGGATGTGTGCGATCGCTTCCTCATCCCCGACAAACTCTATGGAAGAGAAGCCGAAGTATCAACCCTACTCCAAGCGTTTGAACGTGTTAGCCTTGGTGCAACAGAAATGATGCTGGTAGCTGGGTTTTCGGGGATTGGTAAAACAGCAGTTGTCAACGAAGTTCACAAACCCATTGTGCGGCAACGCGGTTATTTTATCAAAGGTAAATTTGACCAATTCAATCGCAATATTCCCTTTTCGGCGGTTGTGCAAGCCTTCCGCGATCTAATGGGGCAGTTGCTAAGTGAAAGCGATCGCGAATTACACATCTGGAAAACTCAGATTCTTCAGGCTCTAGGTGACAATGGGCAAGTAATTATTGAGGTGATTCCCGAATTAGAACGCATCATTGGTAAGCAAGCACCTGCGACAGAATTATCAGGAACATCGGCACAAAATAGATTTAATTTACTGTTCCAAAAGTTCATTCAACTCTTCACAACTAAAGAACATCCCTTGGTGATGTTTTTGGATGATTTACAGTGGGCTGATTCTGCCTCGCTCAATTTGATACAACTTTTGATGAATGAGTTGGAAAGCCACTATTTATTGATGATCGGGGCTTACCGAGATAATGAAGTTTCACCAGTGCATCCCTTAATGTTGACATTGGATGCTGTAGCCAAAGCCAACGCCACCATCAATACTATTACTTTGGGTTCCCTCAGTCAGGGTAGCTTAAACCAGCTAGTTGCTGATACGCTCAACTGCCATATTTTGAGCGCGCAAGCCTTGACAGAACTGATTGCCCTCAAAACAAAAGGCAATCCCTTTTTTGCCACCCAGTTTCTCAAAGCATTGTATCAAGATGGATTGATTCAGTTCACCCCCCCAACCCCCCCTTACCAAGGGGGGGCTACGGGGGGGTGGCAGTGTGATCTGGCAGAGATTCGCTCTGTTGCCATGTCCGATGATGTTGTGGAATTTATGGCATTACAGTTACAAAAACTGCCCTCTGATACGCAAGATATTCTCAAATTAGCCGCTTGTATTGGTGCACAATTTGATTTGAAGACGCTGGCGATCGTCTCTGAACAATCGGAATCTGATACCGCCGTTGCTCTCTGGAAACCCTTGCAGGAAGGGTTAATCATCCCCCAAAGTGAAATTTATAAGTTCTATGTGGGCGAATTGGATACAACCCAAAACACACAAACTGAAACGCTCAATTATAAGTTCCTCCACGATCGCGTCCAACAGGCTGCTTATTCCCTGATTCCCGATGACCAAAAACAAATTACTCATCTGCAAATCGGGCAACTTCTATTGCAAGATGCGTCACCGAGTGCAAAGGAAGAGAAACTGTTTGATATTGTCAATCATCTGAATATTGGCAGATATTTGATGATTCAACCGTCGGAACGGACAGAATTAGCCCAACTGAATTTGAAAGCTGGAGGTAAGGCGAAAAATTCCACCGCCTACGCCGCCGCAAGGGGTTATTTCAAAATAGGGATTGAGCTATTACAACTAGACTGCTGGAAAACACAGTACGAATTAGCCTTGAATCTCCATGTGGCAGCAACGGAAGCCAGCTATTTGAATGGTGACTTTGAGGATATGGAACAGCAAGCAGGGTTGGTATTGCAGGAAGCACTGACAATTTTCGACAAGGTTAAAATCTACGAAATTCAAATCGCGGCACAAACGGCTAGAAGCCAAATTTTAGTGTCGATCGCAATGGGCAGAGAGGTTCTAGCACAGTTGGGGGTAGAACTGCCGACGGAAGTAGAATCAGCCAAGATTGATAAAGCGTTACAAGACCTAAATCAGCAACAAAGCGGCAGAGAGATTGCTGGACTGATTGACTTGCCGATGATGAGCGATCGCACTGCGATCGCCGCGATGCAAATGTTAGTAATCCTCTTGGGACCAGTGTTCCAGGGAATGCCAGGTTTACTACCCTTCATGAGCGCGACGATGGTGAGGTTGTCACTCCAGTTTGGCAATACTCCCACCTCAGCGGTTGGCTATTGCACTCATGGTTTGGTGCTTTGTGCCTTTTGGGGTGAAGTCGAAACAGGCTACGAGTTTGGTAGATTAGCGCTCTCGTTACTAGAGAGGTTGAATGCTCAGGCCATGAAGTCATCCACTCTCAACGTGTTTGGGTCTTTCATTCAACATCATCGGCAAGCACTCTTGGCAACATTACCGACGTTTAAAGATGGCTACACAACTGGCATAGAAACAGGCGATTTTCTCTCCGGGGGCTACAACATAACAACTTACGCCTGGGATGCGGTGTTTGCAGGCGTAGAGGTGGACGCATTGTCATCCGAATTGGCTGCTTACAATGTTGTCCTGGCTCAGATGAAACAAGATTCGGCGTGTATTAATTTGGACATAGCGCGGCAGACGGTGCAGCATTTGAGAGAAACAGTGAGCCAACCCGATTGCTTAATTGGCACTATTTACGATGAAACAGTGATGCTGCCTAAGCACCGACAGGACAAAGCTCTCACCTCGCTCGCCGTTGCCTACATCTATAAACTGCTGCTTGCCTACTACTTTGGCAATTACCAGGCTGCCTTCGACTACATCGCTCAAAGCAAGTCCTACTTGATGGCAGTATCGGGATTAGTTTTTATTCCCATTTTTCATTTTTATGCGGCACTAACTCATCTGGCACTATTCCCCACACAACCGGAACTAGAACAAGCCGAAATGCTTGCTGTTGCCACAACCCATCAAACTGTTCTGCATCAGTGTGCGCAAAATGCCCCGATGAATCATCAGCATAAATGGTATTTAGTTGAGGCAGAAAAGTATCGGGTTTTAGGCAATAAAGCCGAAGCAATTGAACATTACGATCGTGCCATATCTGGAGCAAAAGCCAACGAATATATTAACGAAGAAGCTTTAGCAAACGAACTAGCAGCCAAATTCTATCTCAACTGGGGTAAAGAGAAAGTCGCTGCCAGCTATATGCAAGAAGCCTATTACTGCTATTCCCGTTGGGGAGCCAAAGCTAAAACTGATGATTTGGAAACCCGTTATCCAGACTTGCTCCGCCCAATTTTACAGCAGTCCGATCCCTCGGTGACAATGTTCGGCACACTATCAACGATCGCCTCTCCCAACTATTCCCTTCACTCCAGCACCCACAAAAGTTCTAGCAGTTCCAGCATCAATACCACCCTCGATTTTGCTGCCATTCTCAAAGCCTCCCAAGCACTTGCGAGGACGATTCAGTTAGAGGATCTGCTCTACCAACTCACCCAAATTATTCTGCAAAATTCGGGGGGCGATCGCTGTGCCTTAATCTTACCTTCGGAGAATGAAGTTTGGGAAGTACGGGCGATCGCCACACCCACCGAAACTAAACTCTACTCCGAACCCCTAGAAAACAACCCCAATCTCCCCGTCAAACTGATTCAATATGTCAAAAACACTCACAAAGTCGTGGTGATTGACGATCTAGAAACCGATTTACCCGTAATTGGGGATTATTTGACACTACAGCAGCCTAAAAGTGTGCTGTGTTTACCCGTTCTCAATCAAGGAAATTTGGTCGGTATTTTGTATCTCAACAATCGCTTAACCAGTGGTGTGTTTACCCGCGATCGCATCATTATTCTTGACTTTCTCTGCTCCCAAGTGGCTATTTCTCTAGAAAATGCAAGGCTTTACAATCAAGTCCAGCAGACTCTCACCGACTTGCAAAATGCTCAATTACAAATAGTTCAAAGTGAAAAAATGTCAGCCTTGGGGAACTTAGTCGCCGGAGTTGCCCACGAAATAAACAATCCTGTTGGCTGTATTATTGGCAACGTTGGTGCTGTCCAAGATTCCATCAATGACCTATTTGGACTAATTGACCTCTATCAAGAGGAACTCCCGCAACCCAGCCCCACCATTGCAGAGGAATTAGAGACAATTGACCTAGAATATTTACGCTCTGATTTACCCAAGTTAATCAGAGCGATGAAAGATGGGGGCGATCGTATCACGTCTATCAGCAAGAGTCTCCGCACTTTCTCCCGTGCCGATAGCGACCAAAAGCAGTTATTCAACCTGTATGAAGGGATTGATAGCACCATCTTAATTTTACGCCATCGCCTCAAGGCGTCGGATACTCGTCCCGCCATTGAAGTTGTCACCAAATATGGTAATATCCCGGCGATTAATTGCTTTCCCGGTCAATTAAATCAGGTATTTATGAATATTTTGGCTAATGCGATCGATGCCTTAGAAGAATCAAGTAATGGTCTAACTTTTGCAGAAATCAAAGCGAATTCCAACTGCATTAAGATTCAAACATCGGTCGAAAATGAAAGGGTAAAAATTGCAATTTCTGATAATGGTAAAGGAATGAGTGAATCAGTCAAACAAAAGATTTTTGACCATTTGTTTACAACAAAAGCCGTTGGCAAAGGAACGGGGTTAGGACTAGCGATCGCGCGGCAAATTGTCGTAGAAAAACATGGCGGTTCCCTGAATGTTAATTCTATACTGGGAGCAGGAACAGAATTTATCATCACTTTACCCCTTCAGGGAAGATAAACAGATTAACTTTTCCCTGATATTCAGACTCCTTCAACAAACCCGTCATTAGCTTTCCGCCAATAATAACAATGAATAACTCCTCCACAAACTACAACCTAACGACAACCCATCAAATTCCCCACTATCAAATTGTTGAGACTGTTTATTCAGGAAGTCGAACCGTAGTATATCGGGCCATCCGTACAAAAGATCGACTACCTGTCGTCATTAAACTCCTGAAAAATCCTTATCCCAGTTTCAACGAACTGGTACAATTTCGCAATCAGTATACCATTTCCAAAAATCTTGACTCACCCCTAATCGTCCAAACCTATAGCCTGGAGCCCTATCAAAATGGCTATGCCTTAGTCATGGAAGACTTTGGGGGGATTTCTCTGAAAGAATGGGCAATAAAGGGAAATCTACAATCAGTACAGGAGTTTTTAACTTTAGCGATCGCACTTTGCAATGCCTTAGATATATTGTACCGGGAACGCATCATTCATAAAGACATCAAACCCGCCAATATTTTAATTAATCCTGAAACAAAGCAAGTTAAATTAATTGACTTCAGTATTGCCTCTTTGCTACCACGAGAAACCCAAACCTTAATCAATCCCAATGTGTTAGAAGGGACACTGGCTTATATTTCTCCCGAACAAACAGGAAGGATGAATCGGGGAATTGACTACCGTACAGATTTTTATTCCTTGGGTGTAACTTTCTACGAATTACTCACAGGTGAGTTACCATTTCAGTCAAACGATCCGATGGAGTTGGTACATTGTCACATTGCAAAAGCAGCGCCTTTAGTACATGAAATTAACCCACAAATTCCGCCTGTACTCTCAGAAATCGTCAGCAAATTGATGGCGAAAAATGCAGAATCCAGATATCAGAGTGCTTTAGGACTTAAGTTTGATTTAGAAAATTGTTTAACTCAACTCCAAAAAACGGGTTCGATTGATAGCTTTGATGTTGGAACAAGGGATCTGTGCGATCGCTTCATTATCCCCGACAAACTTTATGGACGAGAAGCTGAAGTATCAACCCTCCTCCAAGCATTTGAAAGAGTCAGCGTTGGTGCAACGGAAATGATGCTGGTAGCTGGTTTTTCTGGAATTGGAAAAACAGCAGTTGTTAACGAAGTTCACAAACCCATTGTGCGGCAACGCGGTTATTTTATCAAAGGGAAATATGACCAATTTCAACGGAATATACCTTTCAGTGCATTTGTGCAAGCATTCCGGGATTTAATGGAGCAATTGTTAACAGAAAGCGATGCACAAATTCAGGAATGGAAAAATAAGATTTTAGAGGCTGTTGGTGAAAATGGACAGGTAATTATTGAAGTCATACCTGAACTAGAAAGAATTATTGGTGAACAACTACCAGCAGTGGAATTATCAGGAACGGCGGCACAGAATAGATTTAATTTGTTGGTTCAAAAATTCACGCAAGTCTTTACCAGTGCAGAACATCCCTTAGTGATGTTTCTCGATGATTTGCAATGGGCCGATTCGGCATCACTGAAGTTAATGCAGCTATTAATGTCTGATACCAGTCATCTTTTATTAATTGGTGCATACCGTGATAACGAAGTCAATCCAGCACATCCATTGATGTTGACTTTGAGCGAGATTAAAAAAACACTCTTCACGATTAATACAATTAGCTTAGCACCCCTGAGTCAAGTCACAGTAAATCAATTAGTTGCTGATACGCTGAAATGTACGGAAAGTTTGGCATTACCTCTTTCTGAATTGGTATTTCAGAAAACTCAAGGTAATCCATTTTTCGCAACCCAGTTTCTCAAAGCATTGCATCAAGAAAATATCATTCAATTTGATTTTGAGTCAGGCTGTTGGGAATGTGATATTGCACGAGTGACAATTCAAGCTGTTACAGATGACATTGTGGCCTTTATGGCATTGCAATTAGGAAAACTACCGCCATCAACTCAACAGGTGTTACAACTAGCAGCTTGTAGTGGCAATCAGTTCGATCTAGCAACTTTGGCAATTGTTTCAGAACAATCAGAGGTGGAAACAGCAGCTTCTTTGTGGAAAGCATTACAGTCAGGGTTGATTTTACCGATTAGTGATTTTTATAAATTTTATGTCGGGCAAGAAACTCTAGCAGTTCCTCAAGAAAATCAACAGACTGTTACATACAAATTTTTACACGATCGAGTACAGCAGGCTGCCTATTCCCTGATTCCCGATGACCAAAAACAGACGACTCATTACCAAATTGGACAACTGCTGCTGCAACAGATTTCCTCACAAGCAAGAGAAGACCGTATTTTTGAAATAGTCAATCAATTAAATTACGGAACTGCGTTAATTACCCAACAAACAGAACGAGAAGAATTAGCAAGACTCAATCTGATTGCCTGTCGCAAAGCCAAAAGTGCCACCGCCTATCAAGCGGCTCGTGAATATGCCGCACTCGGATTGTCTATGTTGGGAGAAAATGCTTGGCAACAGCAGTATGCAATGACCCTCGCCTTCCATGAATTAGCGGCGGAAGTGGCAATGCTAGGTGGTGACTTTGACCAGATGGAACAGTTCATTGATATTGTCATCGAACAGGCACACTCCTTACTGGAAAAGGTCAATGTTTACCGCATTAGAATTGAAGCAAATATCTGCCAGAATAAACCGACTACAGCTATTGAGATCGGACAGAAACTCTTGCAACAGTTGGGCGTAACAATTCCAGAAACACCGACACCAGCAGATATTCAACAGTCAATCCAAGAGATTAAGGAACTGATTGGAACTCGCAAAATTGAAGATTTTGTTCACCTTTCTGTGATGACAGATGCGAACAAAATTGCTATTATCCAGATTGCCAGTAGCATCATGTCAGCAGCTTACATTTGTGGATCTCTTTTGTATCCATTACTGGCTACCTTGTCAGTCAAATTATCCCTGCGGCACGGCAATATATCTGCTTCAGCTTTTAACTATGCTTGCTATAGCTTGGTTGTCTGTAATATGGAGCAAGATGTAGATTTAGCCGTACAGTTTGGGCAGTTGGCATTAAATGTAGTTTTAAGATTAGATGCTAAAGCGGCTAAACCTGAAGTGTTAATGTTGCTAGGATGTTTTATTCTCCACCGTAAATCTCACATCAAAGAAACATTACCACTCTTTAAGGAGAGCTACGTGGCTGCCCTGGAAGTCGGAAGCCTGGAATACGCCGGATATAATGGCCACAGTTTCTGTCGGCATTCTTTTTGGTGCGGTCAACCCCTTGTTACGCTGGAGCAAGATACGCGCACTTACTATAATGGTTTAGCGTCAATTAACCTATTGACATCAGCTAATTACTGTCTGAGCTATTGGCAATCTATTTTAAATTTACTGGGTTTTGCAGAGCATCCCACCATTTTGTCTGGATCGGCTCTCCAAGAGAGGGAATTTCTCTCGCTGCTGCGGTCTGCAAACGATCTATTTGGGTTGTATTACTTCTATTTATATAAGCTAATGCTTTGCTTTTTGTTTGGGGAATTTGAGGAAGCTAATAACCATGCACTCTTAGCCAGAAACTATTTAATTGGGTGTGTGGGAACAGTCGGCGAACCTGTATTGTATTTCTATGATTCTTTGATTGCTCTGGCACTATTGAGTCAACTGCCCGGCGGGATGTCAACAGCATTAGAGCGGGTGGCAGAAAACCAAACTCTTTTACAGCACTGGGCATACCATGCTCCGATGAATCACCAACATAAGGTTGATTTGGTGGAAGCTGAAAAATGTCGAGTATTAGGACAGAAAGCCGAAGCGATTGAGTTATACGACAAGGCGATTTCTGGAGCTAAAGCCAACGAATATATTCAAGAAGAAGCCTTAGCCAACGAACTCGCTGCTAAATTTTACCTCGACTGGGGCAAAGAACGGATTGCCCAGGAATACATGACCGAAGCCTACTACGGCTATGCTCGTTGGGGAGCAAAAGCTAAACTCGCCGACTTGGAACGACGCTATCGGCAACTGCTTGCTCCCATCCTCCAACAAACCCGTTCTCCCCTGTCAACTAACGAAACTATCTTCGCTTTGGGGAGTGTCACATCCACCTCTTCCGCGACTTCCAGCAGTAGCAGTGTCTCTGGAGTTTTAGATTTAGCGACTATTCTCAAAGCTTCCCAAGCTATCTCAGGCGAAATTGAACTGGAAAAACTGCTTTCATCGTTGCTTTCTATTGTCATCGAAAATGCGGGGGCTGATAAATGCGTGTTAATGCTGTCACGAGATAATCGCCTGCTAATTGAAGGGTCAATAAGCGTGGGGATGGAGCCAGTTGTGTTGCAACGCCTTCCTATTGAAGACAGTCAGGATATTCCCCTAAAGCTGATTTACAAAGTTAAGCACAACCAGCAGACTGTTGTTTTGGTGGAGGCGACAGCAGATTTAACCTTAGCTAATGACCCGTATATTATTCGTCAGCAACCCAAGAGTATCTTGTGCAGCCCGATTTTGCATCAAGGCAAGTTGATGGGCATTTTATATCTAGAAAATAATTTAACAATGGGAGTTTTCACGAGCGATCGCGTCGAACTGCTCAATTTGCTATGCGCTCAAGCTGCCATTTCCCTGGAAAATGCCCAACTTTATGCGCGATCGCAGCATTATGCTCAACAACTAGAGCAGTCATTCGCCGAATTGAGCGCGAGTAATTCTCGGTTTGAGAAACTTGTAGATAATGTTCCAGGCGTTGTTTATCAAGCCGGCTGGACTCCCGATCAAAGCAGAACTCTGACCTACATCAGTGCTGACTGTTACAACTTGTTTGAAATCACGCCAGAGCAAGCGTTTGCTAATATTCAGTTTCTCACGGAGATGATCCATCCAGATGATGCAGCCAGTTACCAACAGTCCGTTACCAAATCCATACAGGCCCTGATTCCTTTTGAGTGGTCAGGGCGAATTATTACACCATCTGGAATTCTCAAGTGGATTTACGGCGAAGCTCGAATCGAACAAGGCGCAGATGGAAGTTTAGTTTGGGATGGATTGATTTTGGATATTAGCGATCGAAAAGTTGCAGAAATTACCTTACAGCAGAAATCGCTGGCATTAGAAAATGCCTTAAACTCGTTACAGCAAGCCCAGCTCCAAATTGTTCAAAGTGAAAAAATGTCGGCCCTAGGTAATTTAGTCGCCGGAGTTGCCCACGAAATCAACAATCCCGTCGGCTGTATTATTGGCAACGTTGGTGCTGTCCAAGATTC
>NZ_JAUBWA010000179.1:0-10435 GCF_036702825.1 Microcoleus sp. A003_D6
GCCCATTCCACAAGAAAAAAAATTTTGTGGGATGGGCCGGAGAGCCCGTCCTAGTTATTTTTGCAAGAGGTCTAATGCACAACAGCTTAACGCAATACGCTTGGGTTAAGGAAAATTGTAGCGAAAATGTTGGGCGGAGTGAAACGGAGGGTTTGTTCACTCGTGTCCAACCGTAGCGCGATCGGTTTTTTAGCACTAACTGAACCGTATTGGCATATAACATTGGAGTTAGTTCGCCCCAACATAATTTTAGGTATTGGCTAGGGGCAGCACTAAGCGGGCGACCGTTAAATTATTTTCTAACATTTCTAAAGAAAAGTTCCCCCCCATTAAGCGTACCGCTCGCTGACAAATTAAGAGATTTTGAACGATCGACCTATTGGAAGAAACCGCTAATATATCAGGCTGCGAGCCGCCGTTGAAGGCAGCAATTAACTGTCGATCGATCGCGCCGCTATCAGTAACAGACAATTCTAGCAAATCTTCCCCCAACAACTGAGAGCGAATCTCAATTTTGTCGCCAACAGAGGAGCGCCTGCAAGCCGCCCCCAGCAATTCGCACAGTATCAAATCCAGCTTGATGCTGTCGGCGCGAACGCTCAAAGTCTGGCCCGCCGGCAGCGACACAGCAGGTTCTCTGTGCACTTCCAGCAAGATTTCCGACTGTTTGACCAGGGGAGCAGTTCGATCGAGCGATCGCCTCAACCAAGCGTTCACAGGCACCGCATCTTGTCCGAATTGCAGCCGCCACTGTTCCTGTTTCAGCAACAAATGAGTTGACCCCAAAGCATTGCCAATTTGTCGCAAAACCTGTTGGTAGCGCAAAGTTTTCAGAGCATCCTTTTGTTCCTTCGCCGACTGCAAAATCGACTGACTCAACTCCCCCAACTCCTTCACCCCCGCTCCCACAGTGCGGTAAAAATCCTCGAAACGGCGCTGCTTGTACCAGTTGAGCAGCTCCAGATCCAATCGCTGCGACTCGCTTGCCGATTGCACAGCCAAATACCTGCGCCACCAAGCCAACTGAGACGCCATCGAGCTGAGTAAATTCACCGACAACTCCGACCACCGGCGGCCCGGAGCGTCCGCAGCCACCACAATGCCGACCGGAGCGTGTTCGGGGGAAGTCCGCAGCGCCACCGCCAGAATTTCGCCAATTCCCGGACTGCGGAGCCACCGCTTCGTCGCCAGCGGCAGTTGGCTCATGCTCTGTCGCAGCACGCCCGCGAATGCCAGCGTTTGTTGGATCAAAGCATCTGTTTGGACAGGAATCGCGGCATCGGGATTGAGGGCAAATACGGGATTGGCAGCTACCGCCGCGGAGATTGAAGCTTCCTCGGAGCCGGGATTCCAAGTAATGACGGCTACTAAAGGACAGGAAATTGTCTGGGAAACGTGTTGAGCAAAGTTACGATCGAGCTTTTGCAGCGGCAACTCTGGAAACATCCTCGCTGAAGCAGCAGATATCTGTTGGAGAGATTGCTCCTCGCCAGAATGCTGCAAAACAGCCAAACCCGATTGGAGCGATCGCTCAAATTGCTGATATTTGTCGATTTCCGAACTCTGCTGCCAGGAGTGCAGGATCAATCCTAGCTGTTGGCTCACTATCGCAACTAATTCTAGCTCCGATCGCCTCCAAGTGCGAGTTGCACTGTGCCCGACAACCAGCAAACCCTCGATCGATTTTCGATTGGGGATTGGGGATTTTCGATTGGGGTTTTCTCCCTCGGACTTTTTCCCCCGAGTGCTCGATGCCAAAAGCGATCGCACCCCCGCCTCCGCCAACACTTCCCGCCAAGCGCCCAACCGCCCGTCTTCCTCCCAATTTTCAATAGCCAGAGGTTCGCGCATCAACAACAGCCCCACGTCAGCCACATCCAGGGCGTTGAGCGGCGACGGCACTGGCCTGCGGTTGCGGGGCTGATTTTGGCAGACAATTTCAAAGCGATTTTGTTCTTCGCCGTACAGCAGCAGCAAAAAGTATTCGCATTTGAGTCTCCCGCACAACTGCTCGGCGGTATTTTTCAAAGTCTCCTCCCAGTCAGCATCGCTGTAGATGGCGCGAGCTATTCCGGCAGTTAAATCTCGATCGATCTCAGTTTGCTGAATCCTCTCCTCCATCTCGGACACAGGAGCCATCAGAGCCACTAACTGCGCCACTCCCCGCAGGTAATGCTTTTCATTGTCTTGCCAAATCCGGGGCTCGCCGGCTTCGACTGCCAAAAATCCCAACAATTCCCCTTCTGAAACAATCGGCGCAGCCAACAGAGAGCGAGCGCGGATTTGCTGCATCAACCGCCCCGTCAGCTCAGTTTTCAGAGAACTTTGAGATTCACCGATCCAAACCATTTCTTCCCTGCCCAAAGCCTGATAAAATTCGCCCAAGTCTTGGACGGTGATGCCCGAAGCCGCTCGGCCCGGCCCGCCCAAACCCGGAGTAACTTGGCGGTTGCTGACTCGACGCCAAAAATAGCGCCGCTCTCGCTCAAACCAATAAACATTGGTGCGCGTCGGCTCGATAAATTCATGGGCTTCTTCGACAACCGCTTGCAAGTATTGGTCGAGCGATCGCAGTTCCCGCAACTGCGAAATCAGCGCTAAAAGAGACTCATCAGGGCGTTTTTGTTGTTCTCGCTGCCAATCTTTTTCTATTTGATAAAGAGCAGTAGCCAGCGCTCCAAATACGACCGCCAACTGTGTTTTTTCCCCCGACTTTGGCGACGCTCCCCACACGTCAGTGCCGAGCAAAATCACGCCGTAGCAGCGGTCTTTGTAGCGGAGAGGAAACAGAGTCGTGCCTTGAATGTTAAAAGTTTGAGCTGCTTTGCGCCATTCTCCGGCTCTGTTTTCCGATCGCAAATCCGGGACTCCCACCGGCCGAAGCTGAATCACTACTTGTTCCAGCAAATCCCCCGGACTCAGAGCAAACCGCTGTTTGAGAAAAGAAAGGTCGCCGTTAGGAGTCATGCCGCCTTTCCCGAACAATCTGTGGGCCTGTCGATCGTACAACCCGATCCAAATCAACCGCCAGTCAAATTCCGCTTGCAAGTAACCGAGTGTTGTCTCCAGCAGCACTTCAACATTCTCCTCTTCTCGGAGAGTCTGGAGAACGCGCTCCAGGGCCGCGATTTGTTCGTCTAAATCCTTCGGTCTTTGCTCATGGCCCATTTCCAAGCTTCCCCCACCTTTGTCCAATTTAAAAATACCAACTTAAAAATTTAAAAAAATAAAATGGAAAAGAATCAACTTATAATATAATCGTCTCACTTATCCTTCCATCTAAAACATTGGATCGAGTCGATCGAAGTTGAAATAAAAACTTCACTTTAGCTTTTTCCTCCTGAATATTTTTATTGACCTTCTCAATTGTCAACTGCCCCAGGACAAGTCATTGGATATTTATCAATCAGGTGTGCGGCCGCTGTTGTTTTCCGTATTGAAAACCGATGCCGAGTGGCTGCACAACCGCACTCTCCAAGTTCTCGAACTAGCAGCCAGAACCCAGTCAAACCCCGCAACCAGCCGAATGCTCTCCCAATTGCAGAAATCTTTGGGAGTGCAAGATTCTCGCCTCGAACAATCGAAGTGGGGACTGAGCTTTAAAAATCCTGTCGGCTTAGCTGCGGGATTTGATAAAAACGGCGTAGCTGCTGACATTTGGGCAAATTTTGGCTTTGGCTTTGCCGAACTCGGCACTGTCACTTGTCAACAGCAGCCCGGAAACCCCCGGCCTCGCTTGTTTCGCTTGACGGACGACAGTGCAGCCCTCAACCGCATGGGATTTAACAATCAAGGAGCCGCAGCAATGGCAGCCCGGTTTCAGGCAGCACAGAAAAATTCAAAATTCGATGCCTCGCGCCCCATGCGTCAGTCCCCGTTCCCGATCGGCATCAATCTCGGTAAATCTAAGGTAACACCGTTAGAGCAGGCAGCAGCCGACTATTTGGAGAGTTTTAAGCTGCTCAAAGATTGGGGCGACTATTTTGTAGTCAACGTTTCCTCTCCGAATACGCCTGGATTGCGATCGCTCCAAGATGCTGCTGGGCTTACCACAATAGTGGAAGTTTTACAACAAGAAAATCAGGGAATCAAGCCAATTTTAGTCAAGATTGCGCCGGATTTGGAACCAGAGGCGATCGCATCAATCCTCGACTTAGCAAAAACCTACCAACTAGCAGGAATTATCGCCACAAACACCACCATCCGCCGCGACGGATTGAAAACACAAATATTGCCAGAAACCGGAGGCGCGATCGCCGAAGAAGCCGGGGGAATTAGCGGGCTTCCAGTGCGAGAGCGATCGACAGAAGTAATCCGATTTATCTGGCAATATACAAAAGGCGAATTACCAATAATTGGAGTGGGCGGCATTTTCACCGCCGAAGATGCTTGGGAAAAAATAGCCGCCGGTGCGAGTTTAATTCAAGTTTACACCGGTTGGGTTTACGAAGGGCCTTGGATGGTGCGCCGGATTCTCCAAGGTTTGCTGCAAAAATTGGAAGAAAAGGGATTTAATTCGATTTCTCAGGCCGTTGGTTCCGAGAATATTAAGTAGTCCTTAGAAAGATGACTAAAGTTCTCACTACAAACTGGTTTTCTGATAATTAACCGGAAATTAGCAAGTTTTGAGTCAAACAAAATTCTCAACCCTACTCCCAACTCATAACTCGCCCGTTGCGGTAAGCTGTGTTGCATCTAGATTGCCTATGGTATTAGAGAGGGAGAGGGGGAGAAGGGGATCGGGGGAGAGGATTTGACGATTGTTCGATCGGGACTCGAAATATACAATTTAAATGCACAACAGCTTAACACTCCATAACTTACTTGCGTTGGGAAAGTTCAGCCAGCGTCCAAGTTACGCTCACCATCATCAAGCGCCCTAGAGCCTTCAAACGGTCTTTGCCACTATTTTCAACCAATTGAGACAGACTTTCAGAGTTAACATTTATCGACAATTCTTCAGCGCTGGCTGCTGGTTGTTCCAACTGGGCTTGTTCAGAAGATGTCTTAAGGCTGACTTGTGGCTGCTGATTTTGTTCTTCGGTCATTTTCTGAGTCCCCTCCTTGAGTTATTGCATACATAACCCTAACTACAAATATAACCTCTTTGTATCCGGGATTTGGCGAGTCAAGTTTTCCCTACCCGACAATCGCAGTTACCAACTCCTACCATTTTAGATTTGAGATTTTAGATGATAAATGACTGACGAATTAAGGATTTGGAGCCTTGGCTACCGTTGCATTCTTTTTTTTACTGGTATCACTTCAAATTTTTTAGTTCTGCTGTGAGCTATCTTGAATAGCACTTAAACAACTGGCACACTCGAATCGACTTGTAGGGTGTTCTACAACTTTAATTGTGAATGGATTATCAAGGGTGTAGGATAGTAGAGCACCTTACTAATTGTGACACACTCGCCTTAGTCCTGCTTGAATAGCACTTACTCACTGGAAGCATCTCTTTTGGAGAGTAAAAAGCATTTTTTAAGAGTGCGAGGATGCCCGATCTCGCTTCGACTTCGCGCTTTTCTGTACCCTCATACACAAGCTTGCGCCCGGATGCTCTCATAAAGGTATTCCAGGTTTGTGAAGTGTAGGGACAAAGGCTTTCGCCGTGTCCCTACGGGAAGCTCACGATAGGCGGGTGTACTTCATAAATGTGGAATCTGCTGTAAAAGTATTCTTGAAGAAACCGGGTTTTTTTTAATCTTGTTAAAAAAATCATCTCTAAAAAAAGGAACTATTACCTATTGATTTTTCTGGACTTTTGGGATATATTTTAGATAATGGAAGTGGTAAGTCAAAATTAAATTTTGCCACTATTTCCATTATCTAATTATACTTAAAATAGTTGCCAGAGTCAAGATTTTAACAATAAAAAAAAAGGCGATTTTTTTTTATTCAAGCAAATCAAATTTATTAGCCCATAATTAATTCTCCGTTACCGTCAATAACTTGTCCGCGATCCCAATCGCAGGAATATTCTGAGATTGAAACCATCTCCCGTGTGCGATCGCTCGCTTTCCCTCATAAACCCGGTTTCTTGACGCAATTCCTGTAAAATTCACAACTCACGGACTACTACCAGTGAGGTACATCACTAAATTGTTATATTTGCTTAAGAGTAATATTTCCGAGATTCTGATATTGTTAAAGCTTAAGAATTAATTTCGCTCTGATTTATCTCAAGCTGAAAACAAGCGTCGGGAAATTATTAACAAACTGAAGGTGTAGAGCCGATGGCAATTTATGTTGATACTGCAATTGTAGCGGAAGCCGCACAGGCGAGCAAGTTCGGCTGGATAGCGGGAATCACTACTAATCCGACACTTTTGGCAAAAAGCGAGTTATCTCCTGAAGAGACGCTCAAACAACTGGCACAACTTATTCCTGGAGAAGTGTACTATCAGCTAACGGCATCTGATTTTGATGGCATGGTAGCAGAAGGAAAGGCTGCTTTTGAGTCGATCGGGCGGCAAACTGTTTTGAAAGTTCCGGCAACGGCGGCGGGTTTCCAAGCAGTAGCGCATTTGTCGGGGGAAATTCCTTGTGCGGTGACAGCTATTTACAGCGCGGCCCAGGCCGTTGTCTCAGCAGAAGCGGGGGCTAAATATGCGATCGCCTACGTGAATCGCGCCACCAGACTCCTCGGAGACGGTTTTGCCTTAGTGCGGGACATGGCAAATGTCTTGAAGAAAAGTAATACTGAAATTTTGGCAGCTAGCATTAAATCGCCGGAAGAAGCGGTAAAAACTTTATTAGCTGGAGCGCATCATTTGACATTGCCTTTTGACGTGTTGCAAGGGATGGCCGTTCACGAGTTGTCGCAGCAAACTGTGGAGGAATTTGCCAAAAACGGGCGAGGAATTTGGGGATAATAATATCATGTCCCCTTGCACAACCTATTGATTATTTTAAAATTAGTCATTGGTCATTGGTCATTGGTAATACTGGTCGCAACAGTCTCTCTTCTCTCTCTTTTCTTCCTTCGCGAAGGACGCGGTTCGTAAAAAAGTAATTCTGTACAATGTACGCTGCACACCTTACACTACTGCCAACTGTCAACTGCCAACTGCCAACTGTCAACTGACAACTGTCAACTGTCAACTGACAACTGTCAACTGACTATGGCATTCGCCAAATCTTAATAGTGCGATCGGGACTGCCACTGACAAAAGTCTTGCTATCTCTGCTAATCGCAACAGAATTCACAAACTGACTGTGACCGGAAAGAGTGCTTCTTTCTTTTCCCGTCTTCAAATCCCAAACTATAATATTCCCCCCCCCGCTGACGAGAGAGCGACTGTCCGAACTAAAGGCGATCGTCCTCACCCAGCTCGAATCCCCTTTAAAAGTGCGGGTGCGCTTGCCGTCTTGGACGTTCGACAAACGGATCGTATTGTCGCTGCTAGCACTAGCCACCACTTGCCCGTTCGGGCTAAAAGCCACAGCATTAACCGCGCCCCCGTGACCTGTGATAATTCTTCTGACTTCTCCGGTGCCGAGATTCCACAAACGCACAGTCTTGTCATCGCTGCCGCTAGCCAGAGTTTGACCGTTGCTGCTAAAAGCGATCGCGTTTACTCCTCCGGTGTGGCCGCTCAAAGTCCGCAACCTGCTGCCGGTTTTGACATTCCACAAGCGAACAGTTTTGTCATCGCTACAGCTAGCCAGAGTTTGACCGTTGCTGCTAAAAGCGATCGCGTTGACGGCTGCTTTGTGAGCGGGAATTGTCCGCATCCGCCGCCCCGTCTTCAAATCCCACAAAATCACATTATTGTCGTCGCCGCCGCTGGCCAAAATCGAGCTGTCCGGGCTCACCGCTAGCGTGTTGACCGATTTTTTAGAATGCACCGGATTGAGAGTCCGCACCAAGCGTCCCGTCCTCACATTCCAAATTCTAATCGTCCCAAAGCTTGCGCTCACCAAAGTTTGACCGTCCGGCGACAGGGCGATCGCATTTACACTCCCGACATTATCCAAACTTCTTTGCAAAAACTGACTGCTAGGCAAACTAGAAAGCAGCCAAACCGGGTTTGCCGGAAACACCCCGTAACGCAGCGAACCGTAAATTTGAGACGCGCCAATACCCAGCATCAAAACAGCAGTGCCCGCCAGCAACTTATTTTTCCAACCAAAAGCCTCTTTCCCGGGCTTCTTCAAGCTCGAATTTAGAGGTCTGAGGCGGTTCGTGGAACTCTGCTTCGTCGCCCCAGACCCCCCAGACCCCCCGCGAATTTTAGTTTGCCCCGTCGTCGGCAACTGAGTCGGCAACTGAGTTTCTTCGCCGTCGAGATTAATTTCCTCCAAGCACTGCAAAACCATCTGCGGACTTTGAGGTCGATTTCCGGGAAAAGGCGCCATCAGGTAATCGATCACATTAGCCAGGGGGTCGGAAACTTGAGGAGCTCCTTTGCGCCACATTAATCTGCCCGTGCGCGGGTTCTCGGGAAACGCAGTCGGCGGCTTCCCAGTCAGCAAATAAACAAAAGTGCGCCCCAAAGCAAAAAAATCCGACTGCGGAACAGCCTTGCCATTAGTTTGTTCCGGCGGAGTGTAGCCAGGAGAAACAATACCAGTGACATTTTGCCCCTGGCCCACCTTAGCGAAATAAGTCGCCGACACTTCCCTAGCAGTCCCGAAGTCAATCAGCACTAACTGCCCGTTCGGCTTGCACATAATATTGTGCGGCTTGATATCCCGATGAAAATAGTTTAGTCTGTGAACTTGGTCTAAAATTTCCGACAGTTGTTTGAGCCAGTTCAGAGCTTGTTCTTGACTGATCGGGCGGCCCCGATGTTTCAGCCAGTCTTGCAAATTTGCCCCAGCAATTTTCTCCATCACCAGACAGTGAAAAGACTCTGTGCTGTGAGCTGGCGAAAATGTAAAATAACCGTCGCGATCGACTTTTGGAATACCTGGATGTCTCAGCCTGGTCAATACGTCGGCTTCTTGCTTAAAAAGTTCTACAGCTTTGGGATGATCTTTGAGCAGGACTTTGAGCACTTTTCGGGCGCCGTTGTCGTCCACTTCAAATGTTCTGCCAAAGCCGCCGTTTCCGAGAGGTGTTACTAGCCGATATCGACCTTCCAACAAAAGTTGAGACCCGCAGTGGATACAGGCGGATTTGCCAGAGTTTGCTGGTTCGGAGGGATTCGGGCATTTGGGATTGAGGCAATAACTCACAGAAGCCACATAACCCTGATTGAGGTTGCTCTATCAAGTTTTACTTTGACACTCTGGGCACTCTTCGTGACTGAGATTCTTGATTCAGCGAAGTCACTTGCTTGGGACTGGATTACTCCAGCCACATTAAGGGTGTCTTCTCCTCAAGCGTAAATTCCGGTATGCCCTACCGTACTTGATTAGTCCTCTTAATCTAGTTCGGTTTTTGTTCAAATGCGAGTTTTTCTAGACGGCAACACCGTTAGGTGTGACTGCGTACTCAACAATCCAGTTAAGTTTTTACGTTGTCTAGTTATACTCAATTTTCAACATATCACGATCGTAGCACACCTAGTACAAGACTCATGAATACGGGGACTGAAGTCCAAAGGAGTCGCTGAAGTCAAGCGGAATAAAGTCTCCCTCGTTTTCCGCATCCCGTCTTTTTCTATAACGAGAGAGGGTTAGAGTCGATAGGGGCGTTGCCACCCCTACCTCTCCTTCAGAACGGAACGTGAAACTTTCGCTTCATTCCGCTCCTTGATATCTTCATCCTTTTTTAAGGATACAACTCAAAACGGATTGCTATCATAGTTCCTGTGAAGGAACCCGTCATTTTCCGTTTTTGTGTCGTGACAGTGCTTATGCAAAAGTTGAAGGTTTTGGTATTCATCCTTACCGCCTAGCGAGCGGGGTTGGATATGGTCAACTTCTACAGTGTCCTCCGGTGTGAAGTACAGACCACAGTGGGTACATTTACCTTTTTGTTTCTTAAGCAGTGTTGCCACTCTTGTTGGTGTTTCAGGGTATACTCCGCGTCTAGAACTCCAGTAAATCCAGTCACCGTTGTAAGGTGTTGAGTTGCCTTTTACTTTGACGTGCCTTATGATAGGCGTTGCAGAGTGTTGTGTCAACTCTAAACCTTCTTCTGTGCTGAAACACCAATTTCTGTCGCCTACTGTTCGCCAGTATTTGTCTTTGTTGATGTTACCTTTTCCCCGTCTTCTAGCCCATGCTCTTAACTTGTCATAAGTAAGATCATCAACCTTGTTAAAGGTTTCCTTACTTACTACTGTTGAGTAATAGTTTGACCATCCCCTAATTATTGGATTCAGCCTTTTGATTAAGGCATATTGTGGGGAGTGACTATGGGTATCTATTACTTCTTCAATGTTCGCAAGATGAGCTTTGACTTTGGGCTTGGACGGAGTGATTAATGTTTTAAAACCAAGTGGTATTCCGTGTGTATTTTTGGCACTTCGGTAGTTGC
>NZ_JAUBWA010000180.1:0-10046 GCF_036702825.1 Microcoleus sp. A003_D6
TTAGACCTCTTGCAAAAATCCTTTTAATCAAATTCTGGAACGGGCTCTCCGGCCCATTCCACAAGAAAAAAAAATTTTGTGGGACGGGCATCTTGCCCGTCCTAGTTATTTTTGCAAGAGGTCTATTATAGTATTAGTTAACGCTGCTTTAGTGCGGACGGTTCGGAGGTTATCTGTGACAGTTCGAGGCTATCAGATGTCGCTCAACTTCACCGTTAGACTGCGAGGTTAGTCGGTGAACCATTCGGGTAAAACCTCAAGCACATTCTCTGCTAAAGCATTACCCAATTCCTTCAACTCTTTCTCAGAAAAATGCACCAAATACCGTCCCATAACCCAGGAAGCCGATGGGGAGAGCGTTTGAGGTGTTTGTTGGCGTAAATGGGTCGATCGCCCGCCCCCGCCTCAACAACCGCCAACAACTCATAATTGCCACAAAAATTCAAAATCCCAAACCCAAAACTGCCCAACCCCAGTACGATCGATCTAGTTAGCAAAAATAAGTAAAAACATTACCGGAGTAACTTTTATGGATCTGGTTGTACTCCAGAACTGGCTGGACAACATCTCCTTTGCCGTTTTGTTCGCGACAATGCTCGTTTACTGGGTTGGCGCAGCATTCCCCGGCATTCCCTACCTGTCGGCCTTGGGAACCGCAGGAATGGCCGTCGCCAACCTCTCCATCGCCGCTTTACTCGGTTCTCGCTGGATAGAAGCCGGCTACTTCCCTCTCAGCAACCTCTACGAATCCCTATTTTTCCTAGTTTGGGGCATCACCGCCATCCACCTAGTCGCGGAAAACATGAGCCGTTCCCGCTTGGTAGGAGTAGCCACATCCCCCGTAGCAATGGCAATATCCGCCTTTGCCGCCCTGACTCTGCCGGCAACCATGCAATCCGCAGAGCCCCTAGTACCCGCCCTCAAATCAAACTGGCTGATGATGCACGTTAGCGTCATGATGCTCAGTTACTCAACTTTAATGGTAGGAGCGCTACTGGCGATCGCATTTTTAATCGTCACCCGCGGCCAAAAAATCGAACTCACCGGTAGTTCCTTCGGCACCAACGGCAACCGCAACCGCAACTACCGCCTCCAACGCCCTCAAAACCCCGAACCTCAAATTGCAGAAACCGCCGACAGCGCATTAGCTTTCAGCGAACCCTCTTTCAACTCCAACAATAACGGTTTGGGCACCACCGCAGTCCTCGAATTAGCAACCGTTCAAACCGCATCAACCGCCCCAACTCAAACCGCAGAACTTCTCTCGCCCCAGCGCTTGAATCTAGCAGAAACTCTTGATAACATTAGCTATCGCATCATCGGTTTAGGATTCCCCTTGTTGACAGTTGGCATTATTGCCGGTGCGGTTTGGGCTAACGAAGCTTGGGGCTCGTACTGGAGTTGGGACCCGAAAGAAACTTGGGCGCTAATTACTTGGTTGGTATTTGCTGCCTACCTGCACGCCCGCATTACTCGCGGGTGGCAGGGAAGACGCCCAGCAATTTTAGCCGCCACAGGTTTTGTGGTAGTTTGGATTTGCTATCTAGGCGTCAATCTGTTAGGCAAAGGTTTGCATTCCTACGGTTGGTTTTTCTAATTCCCGATCCACCAATCAGCCACAGAAAAACAGCATAAATCAAAGAATAGGGATTAATATCATCTCCGGTCTTAGGGTGGGCAATCCCCACCTTACTCAACTACCGAAAGTGTAAAACTTGACCCCCTCTTCCCTCTTCCCTCTTCTCTCTTCCCTCTTCTCTCTTCCCTCTTCCCTCTTCGGTCTTCCTGACATCCGTTACATCCGTTACAAAATCCGTTGCCGAACTTCCTTCATTCATTAAAATAAGGACAATTGATATGGACGACTCGCAAATATTTCTCAAAGAAGACGATGTTTTGTCTGCTCCTGCCAGCGCTTTGATGTATCAATGTACGTTCAAAGTCAGCGAACTTATGACCATTATGCAGTCAAAATTGGTAGAAGAAAAATTATTCTCAGACGGCATGGATTGCGAGGTGTTAAGTGCCGGGAAACCCTGGACAAAAGGCAAACTTAGGATGCGTCTGGAGTTCAGCCCGATCGACGAACCTGAACTACAAGAACAAAAAGCCCTTCCTGCCGCTATGGAAGAATCAGACACCGCGCAAGCATACGACCAAAATAGCTCAGAGCAAACCGATAAAGATGAGCAATTAAATCTCAGCGACTCAACACAAATAAGTAATGATTTTCCTATTTCTAGGTATCCAGACAGTCACCCCCACAGTCTAGGAATGTGGAGCTAAGCTGCTACTTAGGAGAGAGAGGAAGGGGAATATTTTTGAGTTTTAAGTTGAGAGTTTTGAGTTGAGGAGCTTGTGACTGCATCCTTCATACTAATGACTAATGACTAATGACTAATGATTTCCCGTTCTTAATGAAAAACTGCTCTCATGGCTGAACCTTCCAATTGGACGCACCTCCACGCTCAACTGCACCGGACGCTGCTGCACCGACAAATATTGCCTTCAAATCAGCGATTGTTAGTAGCAGTATCCGGCGGACAAGATTCTTTGTGCTCAATTAAATTACTGCTAGATTTGCAGCCAAAATGGGGCTGGAATCTAGCGATTGCTCACTGCGATCACCGCTGGCGTTCAGACTCGGAAGCTAACGCCAATCATGTAGAAAACTTAGCTGAGAATTGGGGAATATCCTACTATTTGCAAACAGCCTCGCACATCCCTAAAACTGAAGCAGCCGCCAGAAAGTGGCGGTATCAAGCTTTAACCGAAATCGCGATCGCCCGCAACTACCCCTACATTGTTACAGGCCACACAGCCAGCGATCGCGCCGAAACACTCCTCTACAACCTGATTCGCGGCAGCGGCGCCGACGGACTTTCTGCCCTCACCTGGACGCGCCCCCTTGCCGATTTTCGATTGCCGATTTTAGATTTTAGATTGGGGAATTCCGGCGAAAATCCCAACTCCCAAATATCTGCCGATTTTAGATTGGAAGATATGGATGAAAATCCTCAATCGAAAATCCAAAATCCAAAATCTAAAATTCACTTGGTTCGTCCCTTGCTGGAAATAACCCGATCGCAAACAGGTCAATTTTGTCAAGAGCAAAAACTACCGATTTGGGAAGATTCCACAAATCAAGACTTCAAATATGCCCGCAACCGCATTCGATCGCAATTATTGCCTTATTTAGAAACTCATTTCAACCCAAAAGCATCGACAGCCCTAGCTCAAACAGCCGAACTCCTCCGCGCCGACGTAGAATACCTCGAACTTGCAGCCAGCGACTTGCTACAGCGAGCAATATCTCCAATTGCAGACAGCAACCCGGTGAAATTTCAACTGCCCGTCAAGTTAAATCGGCCGATTTTGCGCGAAGCAGCCCTTGCATTGCAGCGGCGGGCAATGCGACAGCTACTGCAACAAATATTGCCCTCCGCACCCAGCTTTGAAAGCGTAGAAAAACTAACCAGCTTAATCTTGGCACCCAACCGATCGCAAACCGATCCATTTCCTGGAGGAGCGATCGCCCGAGTGGAAAACCCTTGGATCGTTATAAATATTTAATTTTCGGCTAAGGCAGATTCAACAAACCCGAAATAACTTGCCGCAACTGAGCTATATCCATATCTTGCTGCTCTCCAGTCTGCTGCACGCGATCGAGTTCCCCCGCCACCGATTCCAGCTTTTGGCCGAGCCCCTTCAAATTATCCTGCACCGGCTGCAACATTTCTTGATAAACATTCACCCGGCCCCAGAGTTCCGCCACTGCACCTTTCTGGTTGAACAAATTCTGCTCTAACTGCTTGAGTTCGTAGCGTTTCGCCTCACTTTCCCCCTGAAGGCGGTTGACATTTGCCTCAATTTGAGATATAGCCTCCTGCAACTGCTGAATTTCGTTTTCCAGCCTTTGCAATTCTTGGCTTTGCTGCTGCCGGTGAGAATTGAGCTGTGCGACGAGCGGCCCCAAATCCATATCTCCTGGCTCTTGTTTTGGAGCATTGGCAGTACCCAAGCGGCGCCACAGCACCCCCTGATGCTGCTTCAAAACATCTTCCCGTTCCTGCAAGCGGAGGCGCTGTCCCACCAGAGTTTCGTTCAACATCTGATAACTTTCCAGCTCATCTGCCATTTCATTTTCCAAAGCCATGCGATCGTACTCGGAAGCCGCTTGAATTTTTCCTTGCAGCTCCTCAATTGTCTCCCGCTGGAGAGTCAACTCCTCCTCTTGATCGTTAACAAACCGGAACACCTTTTCCAAATCCTGTTGCAGGTGTTGCACCAGCCCCTGCAACTCCTCAACCGACATCTTCTCCAGAGCTGACACATCTACTCTCTGCTCCGCAACCGCAGCACCCGAAGCAGATGCGAGCCTGGAAACTTGCTGGTAGAGTTCCTCCACAGCCCGCACCTGCAAAGACACCGACTGAGCCTGCTCCTGCTTAGCGCTGAGGGTACTTTGCTGCCCTTTAAGATCCGCGCGAGCCCCGGCCAAAGCATCTTGAGATTGATACCACTCCTGCCAGCGGTTTTGGAGGCTCTGATTTTGTCGATCGACCTCTTCTTGCTGCTGCTGAGCGTTGGCCCGTTTTTGCTCCAACTGCTGCCAGTGAACGTCCAGAATTGCCTGCTGAGCCCCCACAACACCAAAAGATTGATTCAGTTGTTCCCGAACCCCAAGGGCCGAAGAAATTGCCCCTCCCAGCTTGTTCATCAACTCCTGAATCCTCCTCGCCTGCTGCTCGTCAACCACCGCCCCCTGCGGAACCTGAGACTGCTGCTGGGCCACCCGCTGCTGCTCGCCCCGCAACTGTTCCCAAGCCGTCTCCATTTCCACGCGGCTGCGATCGACCTCTTCTCGCCGTCGGTTAGCTTCATCTCGAGTATTTTCAATTTCCGAGCGCTGAGCCTCCAGCCGCTCCAACTCGTCTTCCATTTGAGCCAACTGCTCTTCGCGGGCTTGCATTTCCATTTCCCGGCGATTGAGTTCCTGACTCGAAAACGTCAGAGAAGCCTTCCACTGTTCAATTTCCTCTTCCTTATCCTTAAACTTGTCCTGCAAGCGCGAGAAATTTTGCAGAATGCTCACCAACTGGCGGGCCGCCTCCTGAATCCGCTGCACTTGCTTGCTAGCGCTCAACTCCACCAGCACCAGCGTGCCGTCGTTAAACTTATTAGCTTCCTCAACTGGGATCGCGTCATCGCCCGGTACGGCGCTCCAATTGTGTTCGCCCCGCTGACAAGCTAGCAGTTTCAGTTCAGCCTTACCGCCACCGAGACCAAAGCCGCTTCTCTGTTTTTGTACTTCCGCTAGATACAGCACACTAATAGTCCTCTGCTTCGTAAAACCTATCCCAACTTACTTTAAGCTACTTAAAGGTCTAAAAGATAAGTGGTGTTTACTGACAACGCTGTTGGGTAGACGGCTAATCCCAATATAAATAGGCTATCTCGCGATCGCCAAAGCTTCTCAACTAAAGATCGCACGCAGTGTTATCTTTAGTCAACTTACCTAAAGTAAATAAGTATAGGCAAGTAAGGATAACTTTTTGCCACTTAAATCTTACTCTTTGGTGTCGTTGGCTCAATCCCGGAATAGCATTTTTTCCTAACTATAGCAGCACTCACCCATAGCAGTGCCTCACCCGAGAGCGTCCCGAAAGAACTGCCTGCGCCCGCTTTATGGACGAATGATAGAGCAGTATCAATGCCGCTTGATTAAAGACTAGCTGATTCATTTACGCTGAACACATCTCAACACTGCTGAGCAATGATGAATGTGTAACGATAGCTTTGCCGCAAGCGGTAAAGGAGGAATCCCTCAAAGTTATAGGCAATAGCCTATAACGCTTTAAACACCTATTTTCACGTCTTGGTTTTGACGCTGGTTTGTCTTAATTGAGTGGTCGATATATCACCACTCAAACGAACCAGACACGGTGCAATACCGATCTCTTTGATTTTACCAAAACGTGATAACCAAGCGCGATTATTTCTATTGTGCGGATAATCACCGTAAAATTCAGCAAATCAATCGACAGGACTAAACTCTCACAGCGGGGACTGCCTTGATACTCTCCGACTATTAAGGCACGGAGATTTTTAAGAAGCTTTGACACTCTTAATGGTGCTATCAAGACACCTCTAGACGCTCAAAACAACTATCTTTCGATACTGCGATCGCGCTTACTTTTACTTTTGTTTCATGCTTTGGTTAGCAATGCGTCAACACTAGCGAGTTAGGTACGCTCCTTATCCTGCTTTTATTTACCTGTGCCACAGTCTTGCTCAGCTATGCTGGCAGTGTCTTGCTGGTTGGGATTTGACACCCTCTAGGATAACTTGTCACAAAAAACACTCGGTAAGTGGGAAGCGAGCGAGACTTTAGTCCTGAGAGGAAAACGACTCGGCGGTTTCAACCGCCTTGAATCCCCTTTCGGGGTTAGAGGGCTATGGTTGCCCCTCTGTGGAGATATGGTTGTCTCCGAATCCCTTTCGGGTAATGTTCGCCTCGACCTGGTTATAAAGGCTTGTTAGACCTGCAACACTGTTTCAGTGACTTTAAAACTGTTTAATTGCAGATGACAGAGCCCAAAACTGGCGTCGCATTCTCCGGTATCGTGACCTGAATAACGTCTCCCCTTCGACGGAGCTCAGGGGGGTCTGGTCAGAACAACTTGTAATTTCTTACAAGCGAGCGTGGCTTTAGCCCTGAGTTCCTGACGCAGTTGATACGCCTACTTGTTCGGCACGATCATTGTAACATAGAATGCTGGCAGCCTCAAGGCTGAAACGCAGGTTTCATCCCCGGCTTAAAAGACCGGGGTTCTCACACTACCCGAAGCAGCCCAAAGCTGAAAAAGGTCAAAAACTTTCTATTGATTGTACCAGGCTTTAGTTGCGGGTCGATCGCCCTGGAGAAAAGCCCTCGCTGCCCCCAAGCCGGCGCCATCCTCCGGCTGACTAGGGATTTGAACCGCGCTGCCTTAGAATAGGGAAATGACGCGAGCCTGTGACGCTCGCTGCGGGCGAGCAAAAAGGTCGCTCGGCAGTGAGGGTTTTCCTGACAATTGCCAACAAAGGTTCATTTTGACTGCACCTGATTTTAGGGCTGTGGCAAACCCAAAAAAAACCTCGATCGCAACTCATCCAACCCAACAGACTAGCCTCAAGTTCCCATCGGGGAGCGATGGGCGCGCGGAGGCTGGTAGCAGCGGTAAAACCATAGAATCTTCGGTATTTTGAAGTTGACCTACGCAAAGATGTGTTGGATAAACTGACGGCATACTCAGCCAAAAACTTCAAAACTTTGGCGATCGAAGACTTGAACCAGTCAGGAATGCCAGCGTTGCACACTCGCGCGAGCCCGTGCAATTGTGCGATGTGGATTCTACGAGTTTAGGCGACAGTTTGAATACAAGGTGAAACTCTACACTTAGAGAATGCCGCGAGTTTCGCGGTTTCAGCTTGTGGACTGGTAGCGCGGCCGCAAGAGCCTGCGGCTTGCCGCTGCGATCCCTTTCGTCAATTGCCAATTGTGCCAAAGGCATCAGCGCGTGAATTATTGACGGAAACTCAAGTCAATCTTTGCGCCAGCACAAAGTCTTTCCGAGATCAGACGCCAACGGTTTTAAAGAGGACACTTTAGTTGCATGCAGGGAAATTTGAGTGAAATTGACATCCGCAGCATCCTGCAATTGATTGAGTTAGGTCAGCGAACCGGAGAACTGTTCGTAGAGGCCTACAGTTCCACCGGCAGCACGGGTACTCAACCTACCCAGCGCTCACTTGCAGGACAATCCTGGTATGTCTTCTGCTTCAACGGTCAGATTATTTACGCTACCCAGAGTGCGGGAAGTTTGTTTCGCTTGCGCGACTACCTGCGCCGCTACAAAGCAGACACCGCCCTCGACAAAATCCAAGTTCCCTATATGGCATCTACCAATGCCCCAGAATACGGCTACCTGTGGGCCCTGCTAGAAAACCACATCCTGACCCCAGCTCAAGGGCGCAACATCATCCACAGCATGATCCACGAAACCCTGTTTGACTTGCTCAGCCTCCACCAGGGTTCCTTCACTTTTGAAATGGGCCCAGGTTTGGCTCCTCAACTGACCAGCTTAGAAATTAGCTCGCTGCTGACGAAGATTGTCAAACAGGTGCAGCAGTGGAAGCAGTTTCACCCTCACATTCAGTCGCCCAACCAATGCCCGGTGATTTCAGACCCCGCCGAGCTCCGAGTCGCGCTGCCTGTCAATACCTTTAATACTCTCAGACGCTGGGCCGACGGCCACACTTCTATCCGCCAAATGGCGCGCTACCTGAACCGAGACGTGCTGACTGTCGCTAAGGCGATTTACCCCTTCGTGCAGCAGGGATTGGTGCAAGTATTTTACGAGACCTCTGTGGCCCCGGCAAACAACAAAAAAGAATGGTCGTCTCCAGAAACCAAGGTCAAGAGAGTTGTCTGTATTGACGACGACAAGATTATTCGCAAAACAGTCGAGTCAATTTTAAACGAACACGGTTACGAAGCTACTGGCATCGGCAATCCCCTCCAAGCCCTGAGTTTGGTTTTTCCACTCAAACCCGATTTAATTTTGTGCGACATTGCCATGCCGGAACTCGACGGCTACGAAATTTGCGCTATGCTGCGCAATTCTAGCGCTTTCCGGCAGACGCCGATCGTGATGCTCACGGGCATCGACGGATTTATCGACCGCGTTAAAGCCCGCATGGCCGGGGCTACAGACTTCTATACCAAACCTTTTGGCGAAAGCGAGTTATTAATGCTGGTAGAAAAATATGTGGGGCCAGGCTACCCTCGGGCCAATGTATCGGAAAGATTATTAGGCCACTCGCTAGAAGACGAATTAGAAGAAAAATAAATTCCGTACCGGTGGCATTATTGGAGCTTTCTTGTACCTGCGGTTAGATCGAGTCTCGACCGCCAAGCGAGAGAAAGCTTAAGGCTTCGGGCAATCGCACCATAAACTAGAATGTATAAATCCGCGCGCCGGCTTGAAGGGCGTCGGTAAAACTCTGTTCAATTTCTCTACCCCTGTCGGGCCGAAGTCGCTCAAAGTGCAAATATAATATACTTGTTCTCTACTTGCAGCCGCTCCGAAAAACCGATGCGCAGAGCCAGTCATTACTAGGCATTTCTGTACAAAGTCGGAGAGTGCGATCGAGCGTCTTAAGTCAGGAACCTCAGCCCCGACGGCATGAGGCTTGAAAGAGACATCTAACAAGCCATCCTGACCGGCCTAAGTCTTAACTGACTACGTTTTTTGAGTCACGACACCAGGCGAATGCGAAGCTAGTCCCCTGCTCTGTCGCTAGTAGTTAAACAACTTTAATGTCACGCTCAGTAGTGCTGCTAGCCGGCGCAAACTCAGAAAACCTTGACCGACAAGCTAACTTTACCCCAGAAATGGGAGTTTGAGGCAACCATACCTCATCTGAGGGGCAACCATACCCCTCCACCCCGCCAGGGGATTTAAATTAATGTAAAGCCGTGCTAAAAGCACGGGGTTTCTACCCATTTTTCTGATGATTATTGGAAAATCTTGATGTCAACAACCCGTCCCTAATCCGAATATCGGTTTAGCATTCATCGCAGAAATTGCCCAGAGTTATACCCATTTAGTGGCGGTGGGAGCAGTATAAAGTTGAAGCTTTAATGTTCTACATTAATTGTTCGTAGTCGATTTAAGCTAATTTGTCAGCAAAGGTCGCGCGAATTATCGATCGAGCGTGAATTATTGACCAAGAAATTGGGATACAAGCCCCGTCTTTCAAGACGGCTTTAATTCTCTTTGAAGTCTCCTAATTTTGTTGGTAAAGCCTAGTAGAATAAAGTAAGCTGTTCTGCATTTAAACTGCACAGTCAAAATTTGACAAAGTTCTTGTGGGGTGGGCGTCTCGCCCGCACAAAAAATGCAATTTAGATGTCGAACAGCTTAAGTAAGTAACGGGAAATAATGAAAGCAAGGTATCAATACAGAATTTATCCGACTCATCAGCAACAGCAGAGTTTA
>NZ_JAUBWA010000181.1:0-9897 GCF_036702825.1 Microcoleus sp. A003_D6
TGCGTCCCAGACGCGAGCTTTGAGTGGTGCTTTCTGTCGTTTCAGATTTCTTCTCCCCACAATAAAACCACCCTGCTAGCCCCCCCTTGCAAAGGGGGGGAACAAGAATACTGTTGCATTCTTTTTTGAATTTGGTATTAGTTAAAAAATGTCAGTGGAACGATAATATTGCCGTTAATTTAATCTAATTCTTAACTTTTTAGATAATATTGTTCTGCTTCCGACCAATTAAGTTTAAGCAACGAATCATCTCCCCATGTCAGCTTGAGACTCGGCTTAATTGCTTCCACGCCCAAAGCGCTAATAATTTGCGCTGCTACAGCTTTCGCCAGTAGCGGCGGTACAGAATTTCCGACTTGGCGAAAACCGTGCCATTTTGTAACGTGAAATCTAAACCAGTCAGGATAGGAATGCAGTCGCGCAGCTTCTCTGACTGTAATGCACCGAGGCGCGATCGGGTGAATCGGCCTCGGCGAAGTATAAGCCCCCCTCGCCCTGTCGGTTCCGGCCCTGAGAGTGTTGCAAACTCCCTGGGGGTGAAGCTTGTAAAAACGGCTGATCGGCTCTTTTTCGCCGTGTTTGGCCGCCTGAAACCTTTCCATACATTCCTGAGAATGTTTAGTTCGCAAACTACAGGAGAGGATTTGCCGATCGTACTCGCGATCGTAGGAATAATCATCATCCAAACCATCAATTCCGCGCATTATACTCGCATAAGTGCTGCACTTTCCGTACTCCGCCATTACCCAATCTCGGTGCAGCAACTCGCTGTAATTTTCAACTTCCGGCAAATCTCCAATCGCATCCCAAACTGTCGGGACAGCAGGTAAATTAATTTTTTTATAGCGTTTAGGAATTTTAATTTTCGGCAGTATCGTATTTTGCTGAGGGTATTTGGGTAGCTCATAACCTGCTTTGCACCCAATCAAAAACAATCGTTTGCGAGCTTGCGGCACTCCATAGTTAACCGCGTTGAGAACTTGATATTTTTCTTCTACTTGATAGCCTGCTTCCAGAAAAGAGCTAATTAAAAGCTTCAGGAGTTCTTTGTGTTCTCCTGATGCAATTCCCGGCACATTTTCCATTACAAAAAACTTGGGCTTTAGCTCCAAAACTAAGCGTTTAAAGTGAAAAATTAGAGAATTTCGCGGGTCGTCCACATCGCGCTTGCCCATCATCGAGAACCCTTGACAGGGCGAACCGCTGATTACTACGTCTATCTCGCGCCGCCCGATCGCCGATTTTTTCCGAATTTCCGATCCCCGAAGCTGTGCGACATCTTTGCACAGAATAGAACACATCGGGAAATTAAACTCGTGTGTGGCGCAGTGAATTGGGTCAATTTCGACTGAGGCAAGTACATCAAAACCTGCTTGTTCAAAGCCCAGGGTCATGCCGCCCGCGCCTGCAAATAAATCAACAGCGATCGGTCGCTTTTTCCGATTGCTTGGCATAACATTTCAATAACAAAGTTGCTTTAATTTGCTGTATTTAACTTTACCCAAAAGAATTGGTTTAAAGCCTATCCCCGATCGGGAGAAATTAAAATAAGACTATTCATTACTCCAATCCTCTTCCTTCTAAGTAGAGGTCGCTATCAACTGTCAACTGTCAACTGTCAACTGTCAACTGTCAACTGTCAACTGAAAATTTTCATTATTTCCGCAGCCGCCCGATCGCACGCACCGACATCTCCGAGACTTTCGCGCATTTCCCGATAACCTGCTTTCATTTGCTGGCGTCGATCGGCATTTTGCAGCAATTCCAGTGCGTGATTCACTATATTTTCCGCAGTAGCGTCGTCTTGCAGCAACTCAGGGACGATCGGCTTCATTTGCACCAAATTGGGCGGAGACATAAAAGGAATCGAAAATTTCAGGACGTGGCGAGCAATAATCGCCGTAATCGGACTGACGCGGTAGGCGACAACTTGCGGAACATCGAGCAAAGCTAGCTCCAGATTAACAGTACCAGATTTAGCGATCGCCAGATCGGCTGCCGCCAAGATTTCCAGAGTTTGATTTTCCAACAAAGTAGCCCGCAAACCGTAATTCTCGATCGCCTGTTCAATTTTGCTGCGGAAAGCTTTGTTAGCAAGCGGAATCCAGAAATGAACTTCCGGCAATTTAGCTTGAATAATTTGAGCGGCCTCAAATATAACTGGCATCAGGTACTTGAGTTCTTGGTGTCTGGAAGCGGGAATTAGGGCGATCGACACCTGTTCCGGCACAATTCCCAAAGTTTTGCGGGCAACTTCCCGGCTGGGCGCAGATTGCATTCTATCCACCAAAGGATGACCAACCCAACTCACTTGGGCTCCTTTTTTTCGATAATAACAAGCTTCTTCGGGGAAAATTGCCAAAAGTTGGTCGCAAATATTGACAATCAGATCGGTATTGCGAGGAGAAATCGACCAAACCCATTCTTGAGGTGCGATGTACCAAACCACCGGCAAATCAGGCAAACAGCGGCGGATGTAGCTGCCAATACCGAGATTTGGAGTCAAATAATCAATCAATACAACCGCATCGGGGCGGAAATTTTTGAGATATTGTTTAGCTTTTTCCTGAACTTTGATCGTGGGCCAAATATAGGGTACAGATTCTATAAGGCCCATAGAACCAATGCCCACAGTATCGCCTAAAATAGTAGCCCCAGCTTCCGCCATACGAGGCCCGCCCAATCCTGTTATTTCTAACTCCAAACCGGCGGTTACAGCGTGACGTTTTAACGCTGCAACTAACAAAGATCCTTGCAAATCTCCCGAAACCTCACCAGTGCTAATAAAAATTTTCATATTCTCAATTTAAACAGGTGAGATGTTTGCTAATAACTCGGTAACAGCATCATATTGATCGGGCATACTAGCACATCGTAGCAGTAATTCTAAGTCCAGAGCGGGAAGGAATGTGCTCCGGGCAATCTGCTCGTAATTTTCACCTGTTAAGTAATAGAGAGATAACTGACTGTTTTGCCAAAACCAGACTTCTCGAACGCCCAACCTTTTGTATAATTCTAAAGTATTTATCCCCCCACTGGTAATTACGACTTCAATAGCAATATCTGGGAATGTTTTTGGTGTTCCTATGTCATAGGAATCATCCGGCTCTTTTCTACCGCCTAATTCTCTGTTACCCAAAGTCGGCCCGCCCTTACCGTAAAATCGAATCCCATTTGCTCTCATATATGCCTCTAGCAGCATACAGAGAGTTTTTTTGATTATTTCGTGTTCGGGCGAGACAGTCATAATTTGCAGTATTCGATCGAGATAGAAAAATTTCACACCGCCGATATCTTTAAAAGCTGCTTCTATCGCTTCAAACTGCTCCCAGCTAACGCCGTTAAAAGTCATGCAGCCATCTTTTCCTGCATCGGGAGATATAGATTTGGCTAAGGTAGATAAATTCATAGGGCAACAGTCGCTTAGTTCATAGGTTTATTCTACCTCATTCACTTTTTGCCAGGAATCAAACCGCGCCGCCCTTTGGTTATAGACTGCTGCACAAATCTCCGCAGGTGCTGCAAGTGGGGGTTTTCCGGCAACAAATCCAACTCTTCCAAAGCTTGATTTAGATTGTAGCCAGAACGGTATAAAATACGAAAAGTTTTCTTCAAAACTAGCAAATCTTCTGCGGTAAAACCGGCGCGCTCTAAGCCTATTTTGTTGATAGCTCGCACTCTCGAAGGATTTCCCTCGACTAGCATATAAGGAGGTACGTCTCGATCGATCCTGCTCAAGCCGCCCACCATAGACAAGCGGCCGATGTGGACAAACTGGTGAACGCCCAAAACACCGCTCAATCGGGCTTGAGACTCGATTTTAACGTGTCCGGCTAAGGCTACAGCATTTGCGATAATTACTCGATCGGCGATCGCGCAATTGTGTCCCACATGAACGTAGGCCATCAATAGATTACGATCGCCAATTGTGGTGCTTTCCCCCGCTCCAGTAGCGCGGTTAATTGTCACGTATTCGCGAATCACATTGCTGTCGCCAATTGTTACCCTAGTGGGAGAACCCTCGTATTTCAAATCTTGAGGTTCCAAACCAATCGCCGCACCGGGGAAAATTTGATTTTGAGCGCCTATTTCTGTTAGCCCGTCGATAATTGCATGAGCGCCAATCTTAGTATCCGGCCCGATTTTCACTCTTTCGCCAATTACAGCATAAGCCCCCACTTCTACAGTCGGGTGCAGTTCGGCGCGGGGATGAATCACAGCAGTTGGGTGAATCAAAGTAAGCATTTTTCAGTTGTCAGTTGGCAGTTGGCAGTTGGCAGTTGGCAGTTGGCAGTTGGCAGTTGGCAGTTGGCAGTTGTCATCAGAAATAGATAAAAATTCCCAAATAACAAGTAACAAATAACAAATTTAATCTACCATTGAAAACGTCAATTCTCCTTCACAAACTTTTTGTCCGTCCACTTCAGCGATCGCCTGCATTTTTGCGAAGCGGCGGCGTTTTACCCACAGCAATTCTACAGTCATCAGCAACCGATCGCCCGGTACAACCTGACGGCGGAACTTGACTTTATCAATCCCGGTAAACATCCACAATCCTTGCTCGATGTCAGGCAACTGAGCGAGAACAATACCGCCAACTTGAGCCATCGCTTCGACAATTAAGACCCCAGGCATAATCGGTCGTCCGGGAAAATGCCCTTGAAAATGCGGTTCGTTGAAAGTCACATTTTTAATTCCTACAGCCCGCACTCCTGGCATATAATCAACAATCTTGTCTACCAGTGCAAAAGGATAGCGGTGAGGCAATAATTTCTGAATTTCTTCGACAGTAAAAGTAGATTTAACCGCTGGAGAATCCTCACCGTTTTCGGTGGGGACGGATTCAGAATTAGCAGTATTGAGGGTATTAACTTCAGTCAGCGTGGACATTGCTTGAAGACTTTTGAGTGTGGTATGGAAGAAGGAAGAAGGAAGAAGGAAGAAGTCAGAAGGAAGAAGGAAGAAGGAAGAAGTCAGAAGGAAGAAGGAAGAAGGAAGAAGTCAGAAGTCAGAAGGAAGAAGGAAGAAGGAAGAAGGAAGAAGTCAGAAGGAAGAAGAAGTAATCTTAACAGATTGCTTGTTTTTTCCTAACTTGTCTCTAGGGTGGCTAGAGCTTGGGAGTTCAGGGCTTGGGCGAGTTGGACGTGCAGGTTGTGACTGGCTTTGTAAGCCAAGTAGTGAGCTTTTGGTAAAGTTCCCAGCAAACTGAGGTCGCCTACTAAGTCTAGGATTTTATGGCGCACCGGTTCGTTGACAAATCTCAAGGGCGGGTTGAGCCAGCCGGATCGATCGCAAACTAGGGCGTTTTCTAGGGTACCACCTTTGATCAAACCTGCTTGTCGCAATTGGTCAACTTGGCGAGCAAGTCCAAAAGTGCGGGCTGGGGCGATCGCCGTCGCAAAACTTTCTGCCTCTGGCGACCAACTGTACCATTGATTGCCGATCGCCTGTTCCTCAAAATCAATTCCGTAACTAAATCGAGTTTCTGCTGAGGGTAAAGCCGCTGCAAAAGCATCGCCGTGACGCACCCAAATTGGATTTTCTAGGACGAAGGAGGGACTTGAATCTTCCTTGCATTCTTGAGGAACTAAGCCGGTACGGGCGATCGCCTCTACCCAAACCAGAGCCGAACCGTCCAACAGCGGCACTTCCGGCCCATCAACCTCAATTCGAGCATTATCCGCTCCCATCCCCGCCAAAGCGCCTAATAGATGCTCTACAGTGCGAATTTGAGCATCGATACCTGCCAGTTCAGTTGAAAGTGCAGTCTGACAAACTGCCTCAATTTTTGCAGGAATTATCGGAGCACCGGGCAAGTCAATTCTGACAAAATAGCGACCTTCCCCAACCCCAGCAGGCAAAACTCGGACGCGAGTTTGTTCGCCGCTGTGCAAACCGATTCCCGACAGTTCAAATTCAGATTTTAAGGTACGTTGAGTCATTAGTCATCAGTCATTAGTCATTGGTCATTAGTCATTAGTCATCAGTCATTAGTCATTGGTCATTGGTCATTAGTCATTGGTCATCAGTCATTGGTCATTAGTCATTGGTCATTAGTCATTGGTCATTAGTCATTGGTCATTGGTCATTAGTCATTGGTTGAGAATTACGCATTACCCATTACCCAGATGTGTCAACTTAATCCGAAAGACCGCCCTGGGTTTAAACCCAGGGCGGACTCAGGGTTTAACGCGCTTGTGGACACCTTAGCCATTACCCATTACTCCTAACTAAGGACTAATGACTGCTGACTAATGACTCTTCGTTAATTAGAATCGCTCGCCAATCCCAAAGTGAATTTGATTGTCGCCGCTGTCGTTGATACCGTAATCGATCCGGATCGGCCCTAAAGGAGATTGAATCCGCACGCCGAGGCCGTAACCGTAACCGCTACCGGGCTTGTTGCGGACACCGGCCGGGTCGCCAGGGACATCTTTGCCCGTGCCCAAATCAGTGCCAGCATCCAAAAATAGCGCACCGCCGATAAACGAAATAATCGGGAAACGGTACTCAACGCTGGCTTCTAGGAAGCTGCGACCGGCTCCGAGGTCGCCTTCGTTGTATCCGCGCACCGAGTTGGCGCCGCCCAAGGCAAAGGCTTCGTAGGGAGGCAAATCTCCGAATACTGTGCCGCCTCTAAAACTGAATGCCAGCGTTTGAGGGCCGGGGGTAAAGTTGGTGTACTTGACTGGTAGGTAAAAGCTGTAGCTGGCCCGCAGGCGGTTTAACAGGATGCTGCCGGAACCTACAGGAATCGATTGTTCCACCCCAAACCTGATCAGGGAACCGCTAGTGGGGCGGAGGGGGTCGTTGCGCCGATCGCGCACAACACCTGCTTGCAAAGTTGTCAAGTCATCGGAGCCGGAATCGCTAAAACTTAACTGGTTGCCGAGTTCGTCCTCGGATTCGCGCCGGCCTTTGCGATCGGTAATTGAGACTCGCTGGTACTGCAAGCCGACTGAAGCAGTCCACTCAGCATCGGCAAAAGGATTGCGCGACAGGGGACGGGTGAAATTGATACCGGCACCGGTGCGATTGATGCGGGGGCGATCGTCGTTGGGCAATCTGACTTCCCGATCGCCACCGTCAAAAATCACGCTGATCGATCGTCTTCTAAACACATTAACCGTATAAGAAGTCCGGTAAGGATCGCCGGCAATCCAGGGATCTGTAAAACTCAAGTCAAACAGATTTTGGCGTTCCCCGATTTGCACCTCAGCGCCCAACTTCTGGTTTCTGCCGCCCAAGTTTTGCTGCTGGTAACTCACCGTACCGAACAAACCAGTCGCGGAACTCAAACCCGCACCCGCCGCCAGAGAACCGGTATTTTTCTCGATGACGTTGACAATTACCCTTGCCTTGCGGGGGTCTGTCGTTCCCGGTTCCAAGGCCAGCCGCACGTCTTCAAAAATTCCCAAACCAAACACCCGTCTCAAATCCCTTTCCGCCTTGGTGCGGTTAAAGATATCTCCGGGCTTGAGTTCTACTTCGCGGGTGACGACAAAGCGGCGGGTGTTGCCTCCGATCGGCTGACCCGTGGCATCCGTTGCCTCTCCCTCCTTGTTCAAGAAGCGGACATCAACGGATTCGATCTGGCCTTCTGCCACTACCAGGGTGACAGTGCCGTCGTCTGCTACTTGCGGGGCATCAGTGATTTGGCCCAAAACATAGCCGTTCTCTTGATACCACGCATTAATTTTTTTCACTCCCTCCTCAAAGCGGCGGAGGTTGAGAATTTGGCCGTACTGATCGCGGAAGCTTTCGTCAATTACGCTTTGGGGCAGCACTTGCTGGCCGGTGATTGTCACTCCCCGCAGCACCGGATTTGCCTGCACGATAAAAGTTACCCGAACGCCCAACGGGGTGTCTTCGGGTACTGCCCGCACGTTTCTGAAAAAGCCCGTGGCAAAAATGGCGTTGATGTCTTGTTGCAGTTGGCTGCGGTTGGTCGTGCGTCCCGGTTGGGTGCTGATGACTCGGTAAATTTCGCTTTCCAGGTCTCCCGTCGCCCCGGTGACGGTAACTTCTGCAACTAGCACTTGCGGTTCGGCCGCCCCGGCGGGTGCGGGGGTTTGTCTGGGCTGCGGTGCTGGGGCCGAGGGCAATGTGGGAACGGTGTTAGTCGGAGGGCTCGCTGGGGCCGGTCTGACTGGGGCCGGTCTGGGGGTAACTTGGGGGTTCTGAGCGATCGCCCCGGATTCATCTGGTTTCCCTAGCTCTGCTGCGATCCAGGCGGGCGTTACAGCCGATGGCGCGGGGGGGAGCGGGCTGCCCAGTTGCCCCTCTGGCAGGGCGTTTTGGCTGCTAGAGGCGGGGGAGGGGTTGGATGCTAGCTCGGGTTTGAGTTGAAAGTCCGCCGGCGAAACCGGGGAGGGCGGGTCTGTGACTCGGTTTGGGGGTTCGCGGTCGTCCTCTCCTCTGGCAGGGGCCTGGGCTATTTTTAGGGCTTCCCCTTTGCTGGTTTTAGCGGCTTTGCGGTTTTGAGGAGGGTTTTGGGTTAATTCTGGAACGGGGCGATCGGGTAATTCGATCGACGGGGCGGGGGTAACGGCGGCCAAAGTTTCCTCTGCTGATTCAGAGTAGGATGTTTGGCCCGAAGCCGAATTTGATAACCCGAATGTTGCTGAGGCAGTAAAAACTGCCACCAATACAGCAGATAAGCGCATTTTTGTTCACTTTTTTGGAATCCACACACCACATTAGTCATCAGTCATCAGTCATTAGTCATTAGTCATTAGTTATTGAGTCGGTAGAATTTGCCGCTGACTGCTAACTGTTGACTGCTGAGTGCTGAATGTCCGTGACAAACTGTGCAATTGTAGCGCATTGTTAAGGCCTCTAGACTTTCTGAGCTAGAACCCGCTGGAGAACTTGCTGGTAAGCGGTTTCCACCGATCCCAAGTCGCGGCGGAATCGGTCTTTGTCCATAACACGGGCGTCGGGGTCGGTTTCTGCGTTGTCCCACAGGCGGCAGGTGTCAGGACTGATTTCGTCGGCAAGGATCAGGTTTTGATGTTGGTCTATACCGAATTCCAGTTTGAAGTCTACCAGGGTGATGCCGCACTGGGTGAAAAATTCTTGCAGTATTTCGTTAATTTCGCGGGCGGCGGTTTCTAGTTGGTCTACTTGTTCCGGGGTGGCTAGCTGCATTAACAGCAGTCGGCCGCGGGTCAACAGCGGGTCTCCCAAATCGTCGTTTTTGTAATAAAACTCTACCAGCGGTGGATTGACAATTGTGCCGAGGGCGAGTCCGGTTTGTTTGCAAAGACTGCCGGCGGCAATGTTTCTGACGACGACTTCTAAGGGCAAGATTTTGACGCGGCAGACTCGCATTTGGTTGGGGGCTGGCGTGTCGATGAAGTGGGTGGGAATGCCTTTGGCTTCTAGCATCCGAAACAGGTGGGCTGATATGGCATTGTTGATTTCGCCTTTGCCGGCGATGCTGCCGCGTTTCTGGGCGTTAAAGGCTGTGGCGTCGTCTTTGAAGTGGGTCAGCAAAATTTCGCTGTCTTCGGTGGAGTAGAGGATTTTGGCTTTGCCTTCGTAGAGTTTGCGATCGGCTGACATGGCGATTAATAATAAGGTAGATGAGTTTTAGATTTTACAGTAGCTCGATCGGGCGTTATTTGCGAGTTTGTGGATCTCGGCTGCCCCAACCCGATGCCCTGACAGGGGAGTAGGCCTGCGGATAGATACCGCCACCGGCTGAGGCATAGATGATTCTTGACAAAGAAATTGGGATACAAGCCCCGTCTTTCAAGACGGCTTTAATTCTCTTTGAAGTCTCCTAATTTTGTTGGTAAGGCCTAGTATAATAAAGTAAGTAAGTAACGGGAAATAATGAAAGCAAGGTATCAATACAGAATTTATCCGACTCATCAGCAACAGCAGAGTTTA
>NZ_JAUBWA010000182.1:0-9604 GCF_036702825.1 Microcoleus sp. A003_D6
AATTTTTTTTCTTGTGGAATGGGCCGGAGAGCCCGTTCCAGAATTTGATTAAAAGGATTTTTGCAAGAGGTCTAATTAAAATTGTAAGTTATTTAATTGCGATCCTAAGACTTGCGATCGTCAAGCTAAGATAGTGTAAGCTCAAGGTATTCTGTCACCCCTGCACCAAATGAGGAAAAACCATGACGACGCTGCTAATTCAAACCCAAATCGTCCCACTGACGGTCAATTTCCCTGCGATCCAATCGATGACTGTTGAACAGTTCTATGAATTCTGTCTAGTTAATCGCGATTTGAGAATTGAACGTACAGCCAGTGGGGAAGTTATCATTATGGCACCAGCCTTTTCAGATACAGGGAACCGCAACTTCAATATTGCCCTACAATTGGGGAAATGGGCAGAAGAAGATGGCACAGGTGAAGCGTTTGACTCCAGTGCAGGCTTTACCTTACCCAATGGAGCAACCCGATCGCCCGATGTCTCATGGATTAAACTAGAGCGCTGGAATGCCTTAACTGAAGAACAAAAAGCCTCATTCGCACCGATTTGTCCAGACTTTGCGATTGAATTGCGGTCTGCTAGTGACACTCTCAAGGGATTGCAAAAAAAGATGCAAGAATATATTGAGAACGGTGTATCGCTCGGCTTTTTGCTCGATCGCAAAAACAGAAAAGTCTACATCTACCGTCCCCATCGCGAACCTGAAATCTTAGATAATCCTGAAACAGTCAGCGCCGATCCAGAGTTACCGGGATTTGCCTTGCGGATGGCAAAAATCTGGTGATTTAGATCGTTAAACCATACTCAAAGACATCAATTCATCTGTCATTTCAAAATTAGCCGTCACGCTTTGCACGTCGTCCAAATCTTCCAGTGCATCCATTAACTTAAGGAGCGATCGAGCTTTTTCAGGAGTATCTATTTCCACTGTATTGCTGGGAATCCAGCGATTTTCCGACTGCAAAACTGCAAATTTTTTGTGTTTCAAAACATCAGCCAACTGTTCCAAATGAGCCACACTTGTAAAAACCTCTGCACCTTCAGTATCCTCATCAATTAATATCAAATCATAAGATTCCGCAGCCGCCTCTAGCGACGCTTCAAACAATTGTTCCTCATCAATCGGGCCGCGTACCGTACAAACTCCTTTGTGGTCAAACATCCAGCCCACACAACCAGTTTCGCCCAGGTTGCCGCCATTTTTGCTAAAAGCTTCTCGCAAGTCAGCCGCCGTGCGGTTGCGATTGTCTGTCAGCGCTTCAATCAGAATAGCAACTCCGCCAACGCCGTAACCTTCGTAGCGAATAGCTTCTAATTCCGAACTTCCCCCCGCCAAGCCAGCACCTTTGGCGATCGCCCTTTCTATGTTTTCATTAGGAATATCCGCCGCCTTGGCTTTTTCTATAGCAGTCCGCAGTTGAAAATTGCCAGCGGGATCGGGAACTCCGCTGCGGGCCGCGACAATAATTTCGCGAGATATTCTAGCAAAAACTTTGCCTTTAACCGCATCAACTCTAGCTTTTTGGCGTTTAATATTCGCCCATTTACTGTGTCCAGCCATATCGATTATTGTTAGTCAGTAGTCATCAGTCAGTCGTCATTAGTCAGCAGTCAGGATTAACGTAGGGTGCACGCTGCACACAGAGTACATAAACTGAGTGCAGAGTTAATTAAACCGGATCGCGGCTTCAGAGTCAGTCAGGTGGGAAGTATCGCCATTAAGTTCGATCGACCATCCTGCATCTTGCCGCACCACTTTCACCAAACAGCACAAAGAAGCGTTAATTTCCGTTTCCGCACCGCCCGCTAGCCCGATCGCAGTTCCTAAAACCGACGCACCGTGACCTACTAATAACATATCTTCGGGAAACTCAGCCGCGAGGCGTTTAGCAGTTTCCCCCGCCCTGTTGAGACAATATTCGGCTGTTTCTGGATAGTTGGGAATGCCGCGTTTGTAGGAGGGGTCAATTCTGGGGAAACGCGAGCACAAAGCCTCGACGGAGAGGGTTTCCGGCATTTCTGTCATCCATTCAGGATTCAGCCATTCGCACAGTCCCCATTCTAGTTTAATTGACAAATCGAGGGCGTTGGCCGCGTGATTAGCTGTTTGGACAGTTCGCAGAAAAGGGGAAGCAAAAATGTGAGAAATTCCTTCACCTTTGAGGCGATTGGCGAGTTGTTTGGCTTGAACGTGACCGTCTTCGGAAAGGTGGGGATCGTAGCGGCGTTCTGCGGTGAGAAACCAGTCGGGGTTAACGAAGTCGATGCGGTTTCCGTGTCGTGCGATCCAGACTGTTTGTGGCATGAGTTGGTTTTAGTTTGGCTTCTAGGTGTAATATTATATCAAAGATGCTGATTTGGGATCTTTATGAAATTCGAGTGGGATGAAAACAAGTTAATCCGTAGGGTGCGTCGCTGCGACATCTTAGATATAAGTTGCAGATTTTTGAGGGCGACGCACCTTACTGACGAGAAGATTATGTGTACCACATCTACATGGAATATGCTGTTCTACATCTAAATTGCATTTTTTGTGCGGGCGAGACGCCCAACCCCTACTCCCCACAAGAACTTTATCAAATTTTGACTGTGTAGTTTAAATGCCGCAACAGCTTATGCTGTATATCAAAGATATTGAAGTTTATGAATAAGAATAAAACAGGGATGGACGATGAACTGCGATCGGAATCATATGATTTGAGGAAGTTGCGTGTAAGAAGGGTAGGATCGGGACGAAAGACCTTTGGTGGTGTAAATATTCGTTTAGAACCGGATGTTGCAGAGATGTTTCCCGATTCTGAAGCAGTAAATCAAGCTTTGCGGTTTTTGATTAGAATTACTAAAGAAAACGTGGTGTCCGAGAAATAAGCACCCGGATTTATCCGTGCGGCATTTTTTTTTCCAGCATCGATTATAACATCGATTGAAAAATTATCAAAAATATGCTGAAACTGTGCGTTATAGTGCCCACAACTATTTGACACTGCGCTAAAATTACATCAGTCACTCTGTATTGTCCAATGGCTCAATCTATAAAGCAACTCCACGCCCAAATTCAAGCCATGCCCAGCGATTCGGTTAAGGCGATCGTGCTTTCATGGCTGAATCAGTCCAACGGTAATCTCAGCGACTTTGAACGCCTAATCGGAGAAATTGCCGAAGAAACGGAGGGATATCAGTGGGGAGAAATTGACACAGCAAACGAGTTTCAACCCCTCAGCGAAGAAGAAACGATCGCAAGGAGTCTCGCAGCCTTGCAAGATTTCCAGACAAACAAGACGGGCATTGGACACGATCGGGTTAAGCAATGGGCAGATAGTCTAGGGAGCGATCGTTTTGGCTACCTATGCCAAAATAAAGTTAGAAAATAAAGTTAACCATTCATCATAACTTTTATGACTCTTACACTCACCTTACCACCGAAAATCGAAGCACTGCTGCGCCAACGGGCGGAAAGTACAGGACAAGATATAACCAGCGTTACCCTAGCTGTTATCGCCTTCGGACTTAGCTTTGATGAAAGCGATTTCTTCGAGGCATTAGAAGGGATTCAACGCGGACTTGATGACTTCGATCGGGGTCAGTTTTCTACTCTGGAAGAGTTTGTCGATCGACAAAACCAGAAATACGGACTTTCTTTGGAAGCATAATGTATCGCATTGACTTTTCCAGTACAGCTCAATCTGAGGCTGATGCAGCGTTTCTGAACTTTTCCCAATTCACTACTCCCGATCGCGCTCAAGCATGGTATCAGGGCTTAATTAAAGCGATTTCCTCACTCCAAGAAATGCCCCGTCGTTGTATTTTAGCCCGTGAAAACGCATTTTTCAGCCAAGAGATTCGCCAGCTTCTGTATGGAAGTGGTAAAACTACGTATCGCATACTCTTCACTATTCTTGACGATCGACCCATACCAACGGTGAGGATTATCCACATTCGCAATGCACTCCAGCGTGCGATTGGCGAACCCCAAGATGAGGCATAACCTTATGCTTTGCTTAGGAATGAGAATTAAATATAGCGGTTATCAGAAAGATGAGGTACGTAGTTGGGCTTCAGCCCTCTTAGCTTAGTGGTTATATAAGCTGTCAGTCATACCTCATCTTTTTGAGAAAGGCTATAACTTCTACAATAACAATTAAAATTGTAAGTTATTTAATTCGCGATCCCGATCTAATTTTTGTGAAATAAGCGATCGCAAATTGCCATGCCCTCCGCAGCCGCGAATTACATTCACCCCCTAACTCGCAGCATCTTGTTTCCACCTTTTTGAAACTCATAAGGAGCCTCTTGAACTTCTACACGAAAACTTCTATTTTTCAATTCGGTAATAATCGGGTTTAAGTGATCTGATTCCTCCCCGCTAAAACTCTGCAATAAAGGAAATACCCGGACTTCCTTCGCAACCCGACACATTTCTGTAATTGCTTGCAAATGAAATTCTTCCGAAAGCAAATGAGAATAAGCAAATAAGAAATGGCTGCACAAAGCTAGATCGAATTTACCGTTATCGAAAGGCAAAACTGGCAGCTCAGCATTCAGGTAGCGGCCTTGCTGCAAGCCAGAGGGAAAATCTTCTAAAAATTCCTGCATCGCTTTCATTCGCACTTCGCCTAGCTGGTACGGCGATTCAAAATTGTTCCACAGGTAGCCGTCTACATTTGCCTTGACAGCATCTATCACAGTTTGATATGTTTCTTGGATGCGATCGCCAATTTCCACCGCAGTAAACTGATACACTGGATCGCAAGAAATTACCTTTTTACCTTGGCGAGTCATTTCGGCATTGAAACTCGCCGGGCCGCCCGCACAATCAAGAATTGCTAGTTTGAGGTCACTTGATGTCAAGCTAAACATTCCTATGTATTCATCCAAGCAGCGTCCCCAGGGAATTACTTTATCCAATTTTAGTGACACTTGTCTTTGTCCCGCAGATAGAATTATCTAATATTTTACCTCAAATCAGGGTGGTTTTTTCCTATCTCCTTTCTGTGGCGGGTTGATTTGTATCCCGAGTTATGTAAGCTGTTACGCATTTAAAATAGTATTGTAGGGTGCGTCAGCCCTATCTTGTTTCCCTTGCTTAGTAAGTGTTCTAGCTGACGCACCCTACAGGCCTCGTTAGTGGTTTAAATGTCGAACAGCTTAGGAAGAATTTTGCTCAAACGAGATCCTAATCCTGACAACAGTTGGCGGGCTTTACAGTTTCTTTACAAACAAGGTACAAAATAGTTAAGTGCGATCGCACTATTTTTATCATTCCACCTGTGGATTTTGCAGCGAAGCGAGGCTACACTGGACAGCAGGGAAAATAAACTAAAATCAACTAGCTAAATTGCTCTCGTTCAATGGCAGGCTGCAACCAGGAAGAAAGATGAAACATACCGTTCAAACCGCTACAAGTCTGAGTTTGTCAGCACTCCTGGTGCTATCGAGTTCGCTGCCCAGTATAGCTCAGTTGCCTGCCATCAGAAATCCTGCCGCCAGTCCTAACTCAAACCAACCGATAGTACCGCCGCCGCCACCTCGGGGTGTAAGTTTGCCGCCGATCGGCAATTCTGGTTCGCTGACACCAGAAGCAGCTTATACTTTAGGCCCGGGCGATCGCATTGCTTTAGATATCTTCGGCGTCCCTGAATTCAGCAAAGAATATCAAGTGTTAGTTGACGGGACACTCAATTTGCCCATCATTCGCAGCGTCTCAATTCAAGGGTTGACGCTGCAACAAGCCGCTAACGTGATTACCCAGCGATACGAACCCTTCATCAATGTTCCCGTTGTTACTGTGACTGTGATCGTCGCTCGCCCTCTTAATATAGGCCTTGCCGGTGAAGTTACTCGGCCGGGTTCCTACAAGATTAATCCAGTTAGAGAAGGAGGAGGAGTAAAATTCCCGACTTTGATGGAAATGCTGCAACTTGCACAAGGGGTGACATCAGCAGGAGATATGCGAAATGTTCAAATTCGCCGTCCCCGCAGAGGCGCGCCAGAGCAAGTTACTACAGTAGATTTGCAGAATTTTTTAGACACGGGAAATTTGCGTCAAGATGTCACGATTCGAGATGGAGATACAATTTTTGTACCGACAGCTAGTGCCTTGAATACTCAAGAAGTTCGTCAAAGAGCCAGTGCTAATTTTTCCGCTGATATTACTAAACCAATTGGCGTGGTAATTGTCGGCGAGGTAAACAGGCCTGGGCCTTATACTATATCTGCTGCTGATTTGCGATCGACCAACCAACAAACAGAACTGAGTTTTGTATCCATCGAGCAACAGCAAGGAGCCGTTGTCGGTTTACCAACGATAACTAGAGCGCTCAAAATTGCTGGCGGTATCACTACAGAAGCTGACATTCGCCGCGTGCAAATCCGCCGCCAAATCAGAGGTGGCAACGAACAAACTATCATGGTAAATCTGTGGGATTTGCTGCAAAAAGGCGACGCAAGTCAAGATGTTTTGCTGCAAGAAGGTGATAGCGTGATTATCCCGACAGCAGCTACTGTAGACTTAGCTGAAGTTTCTCAAGTCGCCAATAGCAGTTTTTCTCCGAACGCGATTAGCATCAATATTGTAGGAGAAATAATTAGGCCCGGGGCTTTGCAGGTGCGGCCCAGTACATCCCTGCACCAAGCTTTACTGACCGCAGGCAGTTTCAATCAATTGCGGGCCAAAAAAGACAAAGTAGAACTGCTGCGTTTGAACCCCAACGGTACTGTTTCTCGCCGCACGATCGAGGTGGATTTTGCTCAAGGGTTGAATCCTGACAATAACCCAACTCTCCGCAACAACGATGTGATTCTGGTAGCGCGATCGGGCTATACTAGGGTAGCAGACAATATCAACAGTTTCTTGCAGCCGATCGCAGGAGTTGCAACTGGGATCGGCGCTGTTAGTGGCGTTCTTACTGGGTTTGATACAACGATCAGAACTTTTCAAAACTTATTTTTGGGAGGAGATTTCGATCGGCGAATTCAGATCAGACAGCTTCGCGAACAACGTCAAGACAGACAAGAGCAACGTGAAGACAGACTGCTAGAAAGAGAGCTCCAACGTGAAGATAGATTGCAGCAAGCAGAAGACAGAAGACTGCAACTTGAAGATAGAAGACTGCAACTTGAAGACAGACAGCGGCAAATAGATATTGAGAATCGGCAACTCCAAATCCAGGAGCAGCAACTTCTGCTCCAAAATCAGCAGCAGCAAATGCAGCCACAGCAAATTCAGCCAACTACTCCTTAATACAGCGTATTCCAGGTTGATGAAGTTTAGGGACAAAGGCTTTCGCCGTGTCCCTACAAAATCAGCAGCAGCAAATGCAGCCACAGCAAATTCAGCCAACTACTCCTTAACATCTAGTCATGTAAAATAACCTTTATAATTTTGTAGTGAGGACTTCAGTCCTCCATACAAAACAATTTGATTGCGCTCGTTAAGCTCAAAATACACGCATCAAGTCCCCGTCTACGGAATTTAAAGTAATAACTTAAACACAGATTATTTCGGAAATAATGCACGTTGTTAAAGGATAATTCAAAATATTTAACAAAACTTTTCTGTATATATCTAAACCTTTAGCATTGAGGTGAACGCCGTCAATTGTTAAATCTGCATTGAGAGCTTGTTCCTTAAACAATGCTTGTATGCCGCGAGATTCCACAGGAATATTTTCGTCGGCAGCTACTTTATCAATGAGAACATTGATTTCGTCAACTCTAGCAATTGTTCCTGCTAATTTAGGATTGTAGCTGGCGGCAAGAGTGGAGTAAAAAGCAGGAATGAGAATGATTTGTTTAGTGCCGAGCGATCGCATCACGGCGATCGCCTCTTTTAAGTTACGGACAAACTGCTCGTCGCTAATGCCGTACATAGCATCATTTGTACCGATCGCAATAATAGTTTTTTCGCAGGTAAACCGCAAAGGAACTACCAGCTTAAGCTGTTCTAGCAGGGAAACTGTACTCATTCCGCCGATCGCAAAATTAAAGTTTTCTTCACCCAAAGAATCGCCCAAAGCCGAGGAAATAGAATCGCCCCACACGCACCCTTGATATTGCTTGTCTTTAATTTGTTGTACCTGATTGTATACAGAAACTTGCCACCACAGCGCAGAGCTAACCGTATCACCAGCAGGTTGCGGATTAGCTAGCACTCGAAAGGGGATATACGCGCACAGCAACAAACCCAGCACGACGGGAAATAACCTAAATTTAACTTTCATAAAACTTGCTTCAGCTTCCTGCTACTTCAGTTTATGCTATTGCTTTAACCCCCAGTCAGGATTTATGCAAATTTCTATAAATTGTACTCTGTACATATCCAAATACCCTACATCTATCAAACTGAGATGGTAAAATAATTTAGGACTAATATTATGTCTAAACCAGTTGACTGGACAGTTGGCATCCCCGCTAGCACCCTTATAGCCGTCGGAACCCAGGTAAGTGGCAGATTTCCTCTAGATGGAGCAAGTGCCAGAAACATACTCTACCGCATGGATGGCAAGAACATTACCAGCTATATCGTCTACGATGACAGCGGACGGGCAATTAAGCGAGTAGACTTGACAGGAAAGGCTCATGCAAATGTGCCGACACCTCACGCTGTTGAATACAAACACAACCAAAACTCAGCAGGAGACATTTTCGTGCAAGCTGAAAAAACAGTTAGGCCAGCTAGATTGGATGAAATACCCTAGAAATTATGTTCATCAAACAAATATCCTTGAATGCAGATAAACTAATCGATTTCCAGCAATGGAAAAAAGCCAACGGCGATGATTTTTCACTCTGGGATTATCTTTTTGGAGCTGCGAACATTGAAATTGCTATAGCTTTCACAAAACTATTCTGGCCAGATTTTGTCGAACATGAAGGCGGTATCTTTTTGTCAGAAGCCTTTAACAGTCAAATCTACGAACAGTGGAAAATCGAACTGGGGAATGATGTCGCTGCAATTGAGCAGGTGATGAACCACCAGCACGTTGATGACATTCTTCCCGGTGCGGAAAATACGAGTATCGACAATTTATTGTATTTGGGACAAGCATTAGCTCAGATGTGGGAAAGTCGCCTAAAATCGCTTTATCCTCAGCGCCGTTTTCAAGTTAAATGCGATCGGGACGAACACACTGTTGTAGTGACGTTTTTTCAGGACAATTAATCAACCTTTGGCCCCCCAACAATTCTGGCTGCAAAACCTGATTTAATTTGCCGCTGCGAAACCCCTCCAAATCCATTGGTAAGAAGTTAAGCTAAGAAAGCATTTGTCAATCAGCAATTATGCTCAACATTTACTCGGATTTTGGGCATAAAACTGAGATTTGGCCGATCGAGGAATCGTGCCGAGGGTGATATTTATACCTAGGGCTTGCTGAAAAAGTAAGAAAACAGCATTTAGAAAGATGAAGGAACTCGCGAGTCCCTTGATAATATAAGCTTTGTTTACGCTCTTTTGTAGAAAGCATAATTTTAATTAATCATCACAGGTGGAAAACAGGAAAAAAAGTGTATATCCTGAAATAGACATAAAAAAGCCAAAAAGCCTGCCGTAGCAGGGCCGAAAGATTCATCACCAGAAAAGTTATGGCGATGGTGGTTTGAGAA
>NZ_JAUBWA010000183.1:0-9176 GCF_036702825.1 Microcoleus sp. A003_D6
AATTTACTTGTGGAACAGGCATCTTGCCTGTTCATAAAGAGATAAATTTACTTGTGGAACAGGCATCTTGCCTGTTCGTAAAAGGATTATTGACATTGCTGCAATATCTCAGGCCTGTAGGGTGCGTCAGCTAGAACACTTACGCTTACAAGGGAAACGAGAAAGGGCTGACGCACCCTACAATACTTGCCTGTTCGTAAACAGATAAATTTACTTGTGGAACAGGCATTTTGCCTGTTCGCAAACAGATAAATTTACTTGTGGAACAGGCATCTTGCCTGTTCATAAAGAGATAAATTTACTTGTGGAACAGGCATCTTGCCTGTTCGTAAAGGATTATTGACATTGCTGCAATATCTCAGTTTTAACCGACTTTAGCTTTGAGGGAGGAGTTTACACCCCTGCCGGGATCGGGGAAAGCGCCCGTTTCAGGAAATTAGATTAAAATAGAAAATAATAATGTCATCTACAAAATCTCTAATTTACTATGACCATACTATTTAACGTTCCGTCGATCGTCTGTTCTGGCTGCGGAGACACGATTACCAAAGCTATCAAAACTGTAGACTCCGGTGCTTCTGTGAATGTAGATGTCGCAGCTAAGACTGTTACGGTTGAGGCTGAAGCTTCTGAAGAATCCATTAAACAGGCGATTGTGGTGACAGGCCACACCGTCCAAGATTAATATCGAACCCAAGTGGGGGCGGGTTTAGGAGATTATTAATCTTACGCAGAAATTTTTGGTAAAACCCGCCCTTACAGAATTTTAAATCCCTTATTCTTCGTCCAAGTGTTCGGCAACTGCTCGGTAAAGTTCCAAAACGTGGCGATCGAGTAAACTATAAAAAACTTGTCTCCCAACTTTGCGGTAACTTACCAACCGCATCGCCCGCAATGCCCGCAACTGGTGCGATACTGCTGATTCGCTCATGCTCAAAGCCGCCGCCAAATCGCACACGCACAGTTCTTGATTTGCCAATACAGACACCAGCCGCAGCCGATTCGCATCTCCCAACAGGCTGAAAAACTCTGCCATCCGCTGAGCTTTTGCGGTGTTGAGAACTTGTGTTTGGATGTCACCGGCCCGCAAACAGTCAACTAGGTGCGGTCGATCGCACGTTGGTGTATCGTTTTGTTCGTGAGTCTGACTTATCGCTCCGTTAACAGCAGAGTTGGGTGACATTTTTTCCAGGCTTGTTTTAATTCTCATTTTCATTTTAGTGCGATCGGCAAACCTTTTGTAACAAAACTTTTACATTCCCTTGACATACATCTGAATATATGTTCAGATATTATTACAGACAAACAAACCCACCAGGAGAATGTAAAATGACTACTGCAACCCAAACAAAATGTGCGTGTCCTTCTTGCGTGTGCGTTGTCAGCCTCAGTTCCGCCATAGAAAAAGACGGCAAATCCTACTGTTCCAGTGCTTGCGCCACCGGCCACCCCAATGGCAGCGGCTGCGGCCACACCGGCTGCGAGTGCCACAAATAAATATTCGGCTTCACAAAAGATTAATCAACCACTCTAAAATCTATCTAAAGGGAGATGTGATGTTCGCATCTCCCAGTTTTTTGGCTTTCAGGTTAAAGAAAAGTTAAAATAAAGCTAACTTAAGGTTAAGACTGCATTAATAGACTAAGTAAAGAGAGAAAAAGCACAATTGCTACTTGCGGAATACAATAGAATCAAGTTAGCGTCGCGATACTAAGTACAAATAGTGCTATTAACAGCAGAGACCGAACCAAAAGTTGAATACCAAAAGTTTAATTAGGAGGGAGCAATGAAAGAGCGGGAAGATTTTTTACATCCTCGCAATCGCTACTACGGTGATTTCACGCCAGAAAACTTGGCGTTTAATGCCAACTTGCAGGAATTTGCTCAGAAAATAACTTACATTTGCTCGCTGGAAACAGGCGGCAAAATTAGCTCTGAGAAAGCCTATAAAGATATTAAGGCGCTTTGGAAAGACTTAAAATTATCTAAGAAGCAATTGGGAATTGGCCAAACCCCCCCCAACACCGATGGGGAAAATACACCTTAAAATCATCGCAGCAAATCCTCGACGCACTCCGACTCCTAGAAACCGGGTTTTTTACCGACTCTGCGGACTCCAACGCATCTTTTCGTAAAAAAAAACCCGTTTCTAGGCCCCATGCGTAAGTCCTAATATAAAGTGCGTACCCAGCAAATGTAAGGTTCTTTTCGGCGCACCCTAAGAAGTCTACGGTTTGGGAGTTGGTGTTGCTTCTGGTGCAAAAGGAGTACAATTGCCGCCGAGGCCAGAAGCAATCGCGCAAGTATTAGTTTTCAGCATTCCCTCATAGGTATCAGCACCTGTGCCGGCGCCGCCCAACTCGTCGCTGTAAAGTTCCTTGTCCGAAATTTTGACATTTGCCTCCCTCGCTACAGTCTCCATTAACTTCGGATTAGTCGTCGTTTCTACAAAAATTGTCGGCACTCCTGCGGTCTTAATTTCTGATGATAGTTCGGCTATTCTGGCTGCTGTGGGCTGTTCCTCTGTTGTCACACCCTGCAAAGCTCCAACAATCTCCAAACCGTAAGCATCAGCATAGTAACTCAGAGCATCGTGAGTTGTTACTAACTTGCGTTTTTCCGGTGGAATTGTCGCAATTTGAGCCTTAATCCAAGTATCTATTTTTTGCAAATCATCCGTTAATTTCGCGGCGTTGCTGGTATAAAGTTGAGCATTGGCGGGAGAAAGTTTTTTCAATTCGTCGCGAATAGTTTCTACCATACGGATGCCATTTTGAGGATTGTGCCAAACGTGAGGGTCGGGAATTTTTTCGCCTGCTGTATGGGCTTTTTCTTCCGCTTTCTCTTCGTGCTCGTGTTCGTGTTCGCCCATCAGCGGTTTGGGAACTGCGAGTTCGTGTACGGCAATTTTGGGCGCGGAATTGGTACTGGATTTAATTAACTTAATGATGCTGGGTTCGTGGTTGTAGCCGCCGTATAAAATCAAATTGCCCGTTTCAATCGCTTTGCGGTCTTCCGGCTTAGTTTGGTAGGCGTGGGGGTCGTCTCCGGGCTCGATCAGACAGGTGGTGTCGATCGAACTTTGAGCGATTTCTTTAGTTATGTCGCAGATAACGCCAGTCGTGGCGACGACTTTCGGCAAGTTGGCCGCGGGGCTGGCTTGAGTTTGAGTGGCGGCCGGACTCTCTGGCGCCGGATTGCTGGCGTTCTGTCCTCCACTGCACCCAACCAGTCCGCAGCCGATCGCCAAAACAGTCGCACCGCACAATCTGCCGGTTTTTCCAGACAAGTTCTTTAACATTTTCACCTTTGGAACGATAATCGTTATTGCTTTTTCGAGTTATCCTATTCTAGTAGCTACGAACAAGAATCGTTCTCAAAAGCTTGAATTATGCTAGAAGTGCAAGACTTGGCTGTCAATTATCGCGGAATTTCGGCCCTCAACAGCGTGAATTTCCAGTTAGATCCCGGACAGTTAACCGGTGTGTTCGGGCCCAACGGCGCGGGGAAAAGCACGATGGTGAAAGCGATGCTGGGATTGATCCCGGCCTGTCGGGGTTTGGTAAAATATCAGGGGCGGTTGTTGAAGGAACAGTTATCGCGGGTGGCTTACGTGCCGCAGCGATCGCAAATAGACTGGGATTATCCGATTACGGTGTGGAATGCGGTAATGATGGCGCGAACTGTCCAGACTGGCTGGTTTCGCAGCCCCTCGAAGCAGTCGCGGGAATTGGTGACAACTGCTTTGCGGAGGGTGGGAATGTGGGATTTGCGCGATCGGCAAATTGGCGAACTGTCTGGCGGACAGCAGCAGCGGATTTTCTTAGCAAGGTCGATCGCCCAACAAGCCGATTTATTCTTCTTCGACGAGCCTTTTAACGCGATCGACAAAGCCACCGAAGAGATTATTTTCCATATTTTTGCCGAACTAAAAGCCGAAAATAAAATATTGCTAGTAATCAGCCACGATTTAGGGAAAACCTTAAAACAGTACGACAATTTATTATTGCTCAACAAGCAGTTAATTGCGACTGGTTCCTGCCGGGAAGTCCTCACCGCTGCTAATATTCAAAAAGCCTACGGATACGATTTAAGTTTAGTTTCTGCCTAAGCAAAATGGGATAATTTAAACTTTTTGGTGTGTGCAATTTCCAACTTTACTCTTCAGTCCGCGTAGGCGGACTTCGTTTCTGTAGGCGCGGTTTAAACCGCCGACTTTTATAAACGAATTTTCTAAAATCTCTCAAAGAAATGGAATGTTAAACCTACTAATTGAGCCGCTAAAATTCGAGTTCATGCGAAATGCGATCGCGATCGGCATTTTGCTAGGAATTGTCTGCGCCGTTGTCGGCTCCTATTTAATTGTACAGCAAATGGGAATGATGGTAGACATGATTGCCCATTCCGTATTAGCAGGATTGCCAGTTGCTTTTTCTTTAGGTTTCAATATTTCGTTCGGCGCGTTTATCTCGGGAATTATCAGCGCGGTAATTATGGCGTGGATTCAATCGCAATCGCGCCTCAAGATTGATGCAGTTATGGCATTAATTTTGTCTACATTTCTAGCAATTAGCGTCACGCTAATTAGCCTGTTGCGGACGACAAAATTAGACTTAGACGGATTTCTTTTCGGCAACATCCTGTCAGTTGCACCCGCCGACGTGCAGCAGACTTTTGTCATAAGTTTAATTATTTTGGTAGCGGTTAAAGTCTTTTACAAAGAACTGCTATTCTATACTTTTGACCCGCTGGGAGCCCAGGCTAGCGGTTTGCCTGTAAACTGGATTTATTTGGGGATGATTTCGGCGATTACGCTGACGATTGTGGCAAGTTTGCAAACTGTGGGGGCACTGTTAGTAATTTCGCTGTTAATCGGCCCGGGAATTACCGCGTATTTGTTGGTAAAAGAGCTGCATTTAATGATGGGATTGGGAGCAATTATGGGGATTGCCGCTAGCGTGACAGGGATGTATCTCAGCTATTATTTTAATATGCCTTCTGGTGCGGCAATTGTGTTAGTTGTTTTTGGATTATTTTTAGTAGCTTTGCTGTTCAGTCCCAGTCAAGGGATTTTGACTAGAAAGAGAGGATAAGCTGTTACGGATTTAAACCACTAATTATCCAGGTAGAGTGCGTCAGCTAGAACACTTATTAGCCACGGGAAACGCTTATGTACTGACGCACCCTACAATGGTCTTTTAAATAGACCTCTTGCAAAAATAGCTGGGACGGGCTCTGGGGCCCATCCCACAAAAAGTTTTTTTCTTGTGGAATGGGCCCCAGAGCCCGTTCCAAAATTTGATTAAAAGGACTTTTGCAAGAGGTCTAATGAAACAGCCATGCCTTAAGAAGGGGGAGATAGAAGTCTTCTCTAAGTCCCCCTTCTTAAGGCGGATCTAGACTCAGGTAAAAGCGACATTTCTCAAGGGTTTCAGACTTAAGTTGACACGCCCTGGGCAGTGCCGTTTCCCTACTTGCTCGGCGCAATCTTCTCAATCGAAATCAGCGCCTCCATCACCGACTCCACAATCGGCGCCGCCACACTTCCCCCCGTACCACCTTTCGGCTCATCAATCACCGCCAGCACCACATACCGAGGAGCCTCCACAGGCATTATCCCCACAAAGCTAGTAATAATCGCGTTCTTAGAATAACCGCCACCACCATTAGCTTTTTGAGCCGTCCCCGTTTTCCCAGCAATCCGATACCCAGGAATCTGTGCAGCTTTCCCCGTACCACCATCAACCACAGTTTCCATCATGTCTAAAACTTGCTTAGTAGTGGACGGCGAAAAAACCTGCTTCGGAACAGCCCTCGGAAGTTTCCAATAAGCTTGACCGTCCCGATCGAAAAGTCCCCGCACAACGTGAGGAGTTACCAACTTGCCGCCGTTGGCCAAAGCCCCATTAAGCTGCACCAACTGCATCGGAGTAATCGAAAAACCCTGCCCAAAAGCCGTAGTAGCAACTTCCACCGGAGAATTAATAAATTGCTCTCGATTTTTTAGCTGGCTGGTTACTTCAAAAGGCAAATCCGTTCCCGCAGTTTGTCCGAGTCCGAGTTTTTCTAAAGCTTGATAGTAAAGAGAAGCTTTCATGCTGCTCATTACGTGCACCATCCCCACATTGCTAGAATGTTTCAAAATCTCCGTAACAGTGGAAGGGCCGCGCGCGCCTGCGACTTTGTAATCGGAATTTTGGATAGTCCAGACATCCATGTAAATCCGACCTTCGTCGTTAAAAACAGTGTTAGGTTTGACAGCACCCGCTTCCAGAGCGATCGCCACATTAATCGCTTTAAAAGTCGAACCAGGCTCATAAACATCAGTTACAGCCCAATTTTTATAGCGCGACAAATCGAAATTAAAATATTGATTCGGGTCATAAGAAGGTTCCGCTACCATTGAGAGCAATTCCCCGTTGCGGGCATCCATCACAATCACCGTACCCCGCTTCGCCCCGTATTTATTCATTTGTTCCTTGAGAGCAATCCGGGCCGCCCGCTGCAAGCGACTGTCGATCGTCAGTTGCAATTTCAAGTCATCAAGCTGCACAAATCCCGCCGTCAGCCGATCGGGAACCCAATTCCCATTGCTCGACCTGCTAAATTGAATCGACGGCATCGATCGTTCCAGCAAATTCTGCTGGCTGTATTCCACCCCAGCTTGTCCCTTGCGTTCCCCGTCCACATAACCGAGGATATCCGCGGCCAATTCCTGCTGCGGGTAAAAACGCTGCTGCTGCCGCACCAACTCCAGCCCATCCACCGGACTATCTTTAATTTGCATCTGAGCGACGCGATCGGCAACCTCTTGAGCCAGAGAGTCCGCAATTGTAATACCGCTTTCACCAAGATTAAACCTTCGCAGCAGTTCAGTTTCCGACGTAGTTCCCGGACTCAGTTCGATCGCCAGCATCGGAGCCAACTTAGCAGCAATTTCCGCTTTCGAGTGGTTGAACAACTTCGGGTGAGCGTAGAGCGTGTACACCTGTCTGTCGATCGCCAAAACATTCCCCGCGCGGTCAACAATCGGGCGTCTCGGCACAAACGGCTTCGTTTTGAGAGTTTGCTGCTGCTCGGCTTGTTTGCGGAGCGCCGGAGCTCGCGTCACCTGCAAATAAAACAAATTCACAGCCAGCCCCAGCCCCCCCAGCATCAACACCGCCCACACGGCCCACAAACGGAACTTGCTGCGCTTTAAACGCTCTACCGGCCGCCTCCAAGGTGGAGCCGTCTGTTGTGGCGATCTGTCGAAACTGCCGTCCGCTTTGGGTTTGGCTTGTTTTCCCCACAAAGTGCGATCGCCCGACGGTTTTGGGCGTTTGAAGTTCGGCGATCTGTAGCGGTCAAAACGGGGGTCATAGCTCATAAAATTAAAAATTAAAAATTAAACAGCAAGTCACTTATTTTTAACTTTTAACTTCCGCTTCAGAGAAGAAAATCGATCGGGACTTGCAGAAAAGTCAAAGAGCAAGCCTTAGCAAATCAATGGGAAGTTACACTGTCAAATTCTCGGTTTCTCAAACTCTCCGGCCCTCGGACAATCTCCCCTCGGGCCCTATCGGCGCTGACACTGCCTCAATAGCCCAGCGGCGTTTCCACACTCGCTCGATCCTTGAGAGTCGGTTCTGAGTTTCGTGCTGCCGCAACGGGCGATCGGGTTTCAGGGGCCGGCTGCAAAAAAATCGTGTCCCCAGGATTCTGTGAAGCCAAACCGGTTTCTGGATTTTGGGCTTCTTTAGCAAGTTGGTGTTTCAAGACTTCGCTAGCAGAACTCAACTGCTGTTCGCGGAGGCGCAGAGTTTCCAGTTTTTGATACTCCTGACTCCAGCGCTGCTCGCCGTAAACAGTCAAGCCGTAGAGACTCAGAGCACCGCCCAAAAGCATAACTGCTGCCACTGAGGAGAGGCGCTGTGCCTGCAAGAGCGATCGCAACCACACTGGCTGCTGCTGGCGAGCTGGCAGGACTTTCAGCACCGAGGCAGACGACCGAGCCCGATCCTGTTCGTCGGCTGCCGAGTAGTTGGGCAATACCGGCCCGGTCTTCGCCCGCCTAGCTCGGGCAATAGAAGTAACTTTGCTGTTGGCGGAGCCGGCAGCGGGCTTGCGGGCCGATCGGGAGCGGGGAGAATCCGGGGATCTGATAGCAGCGGTCATAGAGTTCACCAATAAGTAAAGTGGGGCAGCTTCAGCTTGATTGAGGTTAAGAGTTTTTGGCTTCGACGATCGCCTGTTGTGACAATCTGCGTTCGATCGGTTATCCTTACCAAAGATACCTCACAAACCAACCAACCCATCCTACCACTCGTCTCTTTGACTTCAGGATTGGCAAAAAAAAGGAAATCTTTGCAGGTTCGCCAGAATGTATGTGAAATTTATTAATAAATGCAGTATTGTAATCAACGAGCGAATCGTTGAGCTATTCGTGCCAGCATTGTTTCTCAAGTACACTATTCCCTTCCTTGCGATGGGTTTTCAATGTTAAGGAGTGTTTTATGAACAAGGGATTAATTCGTTTGACTTTGGTACTGGGCTTGGCAGCAGCCCTCGGCGCCTGCGGAGGTGAGCCCACCAGCCCCACCAGCCCCTCTCCGGGCGGCACTAGCACTACTACTCCTCCTCCTGTTTCTTCTCCATCTCCAAAGGCCTCTCCAGGGGCTACTCCAGGGGCTGGTGGAACTGTTTCCCCTTCTCCTAAAACGTCTCCCTAACTAGGGCTATCCGAGAGTCATTGCCCAACAAGCCTAGCCTCGGGGTGAAAAATGGTTCGCTCCTCGCATTTTTCAATCTGATTGGTCTAGGCATCAAGTTGGGTGTTAGTTGTTGTCTGATACTTTTTCTAAAGTTCAGTACGTCCCTTTACTGTCGCAAGGTCTGCTTAGCGCTAGGTTACAAGGGCATTCCCTTTCAACTAAGACAGCAGGAGTCCCGCGCTCTACCGATCAAAGTGAGCGTCGGGAGGAATGCGCGTGAGTGAAGAGATCCACCCCTGAACCTGCGACAGTCGCAAATCGACAAGAGTATGAAAAACATTTATTATCATAAAGTTGATAAAAAGTCAAGGGTTTTTGGGAGAAAATATAAATTATTCAATTTGTTTTAACTACCAGCCGGGAAGTCCCTCGGTATATTCAGAGGGGATAAATCTGAGCGCTGCGCGAAGTACCCCGAATGAA
>NZ_JAUBWA010000184.1:0-9068 GCF_036702825.1 Microcoleus sp. A003_D6
GCTTTTTCCATCGTCACAGTCTAACACGTCTTTTGTGATATAGTTGGCTGAGTGTTGTATATTTTTGTCAAGCCGTCGAGCGAAGGACGGGGTTTCCACCCAGTTTTTTTTGATGATAGGTTAGTCGGTACTTCCGCACCAAATGCCCGCTTCTATCAACTGCAAGTGCTGTCAAATTCTGCGGCTGCTTTCCTGTTTCCCGGGCGGGAGGTCGCTTCCTGCTAGCTATAGCTGCGACGATCGCACGAAATGAATGCCCCCATCCGCTTGAACGGCCTGCCGTACACCCGTCACCCCGAGTTTGGCTAGCGTGGCGGCGCGCCACTGTCTCTTCAAGTTTCACCGACTTGGAAAAAACCTCTAACAACTTGCGATTTGGGATGCCGGGATTCGGGACTGTCACCGTGCCGTCGATTTTACAAACCTTTTATAGTAGCCTTTTATCTGTGTTCATGGCTAGAGATTAATGGTACAGTAATCTCGGAGTAGCAGCAAAGGTTGGTGGGAACTGCGTGGGTTTCCCTCGCTACGAGCGCCAACCGAAGGGATCCGAATGGCTGTGGATTTTCCTGATAGTGCTGACATTTGACAGGTTCGGTGGCAGTTGCAGTCGGATTTGGGATCTGTCTGCCGTGCTTGCCGACTTGTGAGCGTGGATTGTGCCGATCGACCCAGGAGCCTGCTGACAACAAATCTCTCAGCAGTGTTAAACTTTGTAAACGAAGTGCTTTCAAAGGTAATTCGATCGGCAAAGGTGCTTGCCACGTTGCTAAATTTTTGTTAATAAAATTTGGTCAGTGGTATGTATCTAAAAAATTATGGTATGGTGTTTGGTTTCGAGCTCGCAATCAGAGCTTGAGACTATTAATTCCCATATTCGACCTTTGACCGCAAAACTTTAGAGGTAAAATTGCCGATTTTAGATACTTGTTTCTCAAACCTTGAATCTGAAATCAAATGACTCGGCTGCAAGCTATTTCTAACTGCCCAGCGCAGATCAAGCGCATAAATTAAAATGATGGCCTCATGGAAGACCGCTTTAACACCCGAGATCCGAATTCCAATATAAATCAATTGATAGTTTCTACTCCTTTTTTTGCAGGCTTGCCCGATCCTGTAATCGAGAGAGCAACTCTCCACATTGTTACCCGCAGTCATCCGTCAAATCAAGTGATTTTACTGGAAAATGACTGGGGAACATCAGTGTATTTTATATTGGATGGTTGGGTGAAAATTCGCACCTACAACCTAGACGGAAAAGAAGTAACACTGAATATTTTAGGGAAAGGAGAACTGTTCGGGGAAATGTCCGCGATCGAAGAAGCACCGCGATCGACAGATGTCATCACCCTAGCCCCAACACTGATCGGCAATATGCCATCTCAGGATTTTGTGCAGCTCATTCATACCGAGCCGCTAGCAGGCATTCGGCTAGCTCAACTGATGGCCCGCCGCCTGCGACAAGTCAACCGCCGCCTGCGTTTGCGAGAGTCGGACAGTACCTCGCGAGTAGCAGATATTCTATTATTTTTGGCCGAGGGGCAAGGGAAAATCATGGTAACAGGAGGTACAGAAATACCCAACCTGCCGCACAGAGAATTAAGCAGCCTCAGCGGGCTGGCTCGGGAAACAGTAACGCGAGTGCTCAGCAAGCTGGAAAAAAAAGGAACAATTCAGCGCGAACGTGACGTTTTGTGCATTCCAGACCTGCACGCCTTGGAGCGTCTGTTAGTGTAGGAGTATCAGAAATTGCTAATTTGAATGAGATTCAAAAGCACTCTCTGTTAACTACTAATGAGGATTTGCCGCAGGAGGTAAAGCTGTGAGTTTTAAGAAAATTTTCGCCGCCGTAGATGATTCTGAACTCGGCCACCGCGTCTTCAGTCAAGCTTTAGAATTAGCTCTGGGCGATCGCGCCGAGATGATGCTATTTCACTGCGTTACTGTCAGCTCGCTGGGCGAGACGGCAGTACCAATTCCCGTAGATTTGGGCATGAATGTCGAGTTAATGGATCAAGCTTATCAAGCTCAACGTTTGCGGCTGGAAAGCGAGGTAAAACAGGCTTCTGGTTTGCTGAAAAATTACTGCGACGCCGCAGCAAACAAAGGATTGCAAGTGGAATTTGACTGCAAAATGGACGGCGATCCGGGGCATTGTATCTGTGAATTCGCCCAAAATTGGGGCGCTGATTTAATAGTATTGGGCAGGCGCGGCCGCACGGGGTTCACAGAAGCTTTCCTCGGCAGCGTCAGCAATTATGTCGTTCACCACGCATCTTGTTCGGTTTTGGTAATCCAGGAAGTGAAAACCGAAAAATGATGCTGCTGAAAATTTTGGCTGAGAAAATCCATCTAAAATAAGACTTGCGTTCGTACCTAAACCCGGTTTCTACGAGCAATTAGATGTGGCGGCGAGGCATCCAAACAGTGAAACCGCGAATCAACCGTATAGCGCGCAAGTCCCGTAAAATCTAAAATCTAAAATCTAAAATCGGATGAGTGATTTTTTGTCAGCAGATGCCGCGTCTAATTCGGGCAGTTCACCCAGTACAAATAACGAGCCGGAAACTGGCACTATTTCAGATTTGGCAGGCGATCGCCCAAATCCCGATAGGGGAACGCGCGCCTCTGGGGAAGCGCCTTTGAGGCTCGTAGAAACGGCATTTTTGGCAAGTACCGCTAGCTTGATTTGGCTGGTAAATTATTACTTTCCGCTGGGGCCTTTGCTGCGGGTTTTTTTCCCGATACCGATCGCCCTAGTTTACCTGCGCTGGGGCAACCGGGCTGCTTGGATGGCAGCTTTGGTTTCGGGTTTGCTGCTGTCGGTACTCATGGGCCCGACGCGCAGCATTTTGTACGTGATGCCTTTTGGAATTATGGGAGTTGCGCTGGGAGGACTTTGGAGGCGCAAAGCCAGTTGGTCACTCTCTATTAGTGTGGGCGCGCTAATTGGTACTGTCGGCTTCTTTTTTCGGTTTTGGCTGCTGTCAGCTTTGGTGGGTCAAGACCTCTGGGTTTACGTCACCGCCCAGGTAACAGAGATGGTGGAATGGGTTTTTGTGAAGCTGGGCTGGCTTAATGTACCGAGTTTGAACACAATTGGGGCGATCGCCGCCGGGATGATTTTGGTTAACAATATTGTCTATTTATTTGTAGTGCATTTAGTAGCTTTGCTGCTATTAGATCGTTTGGGAAATCCAATTCCGCGGCCGCCAAGCTGGGTGCAAGTTTTGATCGATTATGAAGAATAGTTATTGGGAATTGTTGACGGTTGACGGTTGACGGTTGACGGTTGACTGTTGACTGTTGACTGTTGACTGTTGACTGTTGACTGTTGACTAATAACTAATGACTACTGACTAATGACTAATGACTAATGACTAATGACTACTGACTAATGACTAATTTATGATTGGTATTTATACAGAAATCGAACAGGGCCAGCGGTGGCTCGATCGCTATCGGGGACGAAAACCGATATTTGCCTGCGTGTTAGGATTTACCGCTACTGGCTTAATTCCGGGAATTTCAGCAGCAGGAGCAACCCCGCACGATCGACAATTTACTTGTTTGGCCGATGCAGAATTTTTGTATAACGGCCCCCAACCGTCGCCCCAATATCCTTTGCCGCCCCTAGAAGCGGGTGCCTCGCCGGTACTGATATCTCGCGCAGTAGTCGAAGCTTTGGAAATTCCCCTTTACCTATTTAATGCTGGTTTGCCCCTCCCATCTCCCGTACCTGCAATTGATTTAGGTGGCACTCCGGCAAAGTGTTTGATTTCTGGGAATGCTTTAGAACTCGAAACAGTCAAACATTTGCTCGAACAAGGATTAATTTGGGGAGCTAAATTAGCCGCTCAAACTAATGACAGCTATTTAATTTTAGGGGAGTGTGTAGTTGGGGGAACGACTACTGCTTTGGGCGTGTTAATGGGTTTGGGTATTGCAGCGGCGGGCAAAGTTAACAGTTCTCATCCTCGCTGCAATCACGCTCAAAAATTGGCTGCGGTGACAGCGGGACTCAATAATGCTGAGTGGGAAATTGGCGGACAAAACAGCAATCCCCTAGAATTGGTAGCGGCGGTGGGCGATCCGATGCAAATAGCAGTGGCGGGAATGGCGATCGCCGCGAGTCGAACTTGCGGGGTACTCCTGGCCGGGGGGACGCAAATGCTGGCAGTGTACGCTTTGATGCAAGCCTTAGCCCGGAAATATGCTCTGCTATGGTGTCCCGAACAAGTTGCGGTAGGGACTACACGCTGGGTAGCCGAAGACCCTACAGGAGACACTGTAGGACTTGCTAAAGAGATCGGCGGTGTACCTTTGTTGGCCGCGCAGCTAAGTTTTGCTCGATCGGGCTACGGGCAACTGCAAGCTTACGATCGCGGATATGTTAAAGAAGGTGTCGGTGCCGGAGCGTGTGCGATCGCCAGCGGCCTCACTGCAAATTGGACTCCAAGTCAACTACTGCAAGCTGTTGAAGCATTAGCACGGCGCAGGTGTGAAATTAAAAATTAAGTACGTAGTTATAGCAATCGATCCCGGATTTGCGAACTACTCTCTTTCTGCTCTCTCTGCGCCCTCTGCGCCCTCTGCGGTTCATCAAAAAAAATCTTGTTCACCAAACAAAGAGGACTGCTATTTCTATACCAAATCTCGCCTTAATATGCTATTCCCATACTAATTGCGCGAGAGAAAAAAATCCCTACAACCACTCTATAAGTAGACGAGAATAAATCGACGCAAATTGTATTTTTTCTGAAATTAATGCCCGATCGCCTCTAGCAGTATTTAATTAGACCCGCCTACCTGTTGCGAGTGAATCCTTTTGGAGAGCAACTGTTCTTCTAAGGCAGCAATTCGATTGTAAGCCGCTGTTAGCTGAGCTGTTAGGCGCTGGATTTGAATATCTGCGCTCAGCTCTTTTTCCAGGCTTTGAGAATTCTTGTCGAAATAGCTGTCATCTAACAGTATGTCCTTGTGATCGAGGAGCCCGTCGAGACTGCTGTAGCTTTGATATGGCGAGGTTTTGTCATTTCCTACCGTTCCAGAGCAGTCGTTTCTCTGCTGGGTCAGCTTCGTCTCCTGGGCGGACTCGAATAGCTTTTCATTGAGGTTTTCTATGAGTTTGTAAAGGGCCTCGACTTGTTGGCTCAATACTGTAACTTGCTGGCGGAGCGATTCCATACAATTATTATTTGGATTGTAACGTATATCTTTACATTCTAGGGAAATCTTTACATAACTGGGATTTATCACTAAATTATTTAATTTTTGACCTAATTGTTATTTTTCCGATCCAGACTAAAAGCAGGCAGGGTACAAGCCCCCGGATTCATCCGTGCAGAAAGAAAAAACATAGTATCCGATAACAAGCCCCCGGATTCATCTTCTTCAATCTAAAGTCGATTGACGCTAGATGTAAGGCGTCAGGTTGTCGAGTAGAGATTTGAGAGAGTCGGGGACGCGGAAACGCGGTTTTTCAACCGGGAGCATCCCAATTTGGTAGGAGATATTTGCAAAAATGGGATGCTACCTTTAAACCCTAATACTTCGTTGTTACCTTTAATCCGAGTTAAAAAACCTGCTGGTTGAGCGAAGTCGAAACCCGGTTTCGGAGAATCTGAGTGCGACTCAGGAGCGCGAATTAAATAACTTACAATTTTAATTGTTATTGTGGGATGGGCGTCCCGCCCGTCCAAAAAAGGCGGGCGGGACACCCCACTTTCAAGAGTGTAAGTTATTTAATTCTCATTCCTCATCCTGTGAGATTTACTCCGCGCCCCCAGTCCTTTACTCCGATCGCAGCAGAACCGAGTACAATGGCTCTGTGTTTGAGGAAAAAATAAGACAAATCTGCGCCAACTAACGAACTCGACAAACAATTATTTTCCCGGTGGCAGAACACAAAACGATCGGTCAATATTTAGAAAAGCGGGTTGACAGGTGAAACGAAGGTCTTTGCTATTGGGTGCCGCCACCCTAACTTTAAGTCAATTGGCGGCAGGGTGCGACTCGAAGCCCATTCTCAAAATTCGATCGCTCAAAAACGGTATTCCGGCCCAACTGGTAAGCAAATTTAGCCGCGATGTCCAACCGTCTCCGCTTTTGCAGGTAACGCAAGAACCGCAATTAAAAGAATTATTCGCCCTATTGCAGGAGTGGAAACGGGTTCCCAAATCAAAAAATCAAGCTGACTTGGTGATGTTGGGAGATTACTGGCTGACTTTGGCAATTCGGCAAAAATTGATTCAGCCGATCGATCCTGCTAAGTTTGCTAATTGGTCAAAATTGCCCGAAAGATGGCAAAAACTCGTCAGGCGCAACGATGACGGTCAATTAGATCCTAAAGGTAAAATTTGGGGCGCACCCTACCGCTGGGGAAGTACGGTAATTGCCTATCGAACCGACAAATTTAAGGCTTTGGGGTGGACTCCTACAGATTGGAGTGACTTGTGGCGAGTCGAATTGCGCGATCGAATTTCTCTCCCAGACAGTGCTAGAGAAGTTATCGGTTTAACATTAAAAAAACTCGGAAAATCTTACAATACCCAGCAATTAGATCGAGTCCCAAACCTCAAAAAAGAACTCGCTTCTCTGCACCGACAAGTTAAACTTTATAGTTCCGATGCTTACCTGCAACCGTTGATTTTAGGCGATACTTGGTTGGCCGTAGGTTCGTCTGGCGACTTGCTGCCGCTGCTGCAAACTCAAAAGGATATTGCTTTAGTAATTCCGGTTTCGGGAACTGCACTTTGGACGGATTTGTGGGTAGAACCGGCCTCTAGGAATCCAGTTTCTTTAGTGGAAAAATGGATTGATTTTTGCTTGCAGCCTCAGATTGCTCCTCAATTATCTTTGCTGGCTAAGGCTAGTTCGCCGATAATTGTCGGCATGAAACCGGAGGATTTGCCGGCAGATATTCGCAGTAATCCTGTGCTGTTGCCGGATGCTAAGATTCTTGCTGCTAGCGACTTTCTGCTGCCTTTCGGGGATGCGGGGATTGCGCTGTATCGATCGCTCTGGCAAGAAACTAGGCAAGTAGTGAAAGGCTAAAAGTGAGGTACGTAGTTGCGCTTCAGCGCTCTTTTATCTATGAAAGAGCAGGGAGCATCGCAGTTTTACATTTATAATGCTGTCCCCGCTCGCGTATTGTACAATCGGCGAGCGGGACAGCACTCAAAGAAAAAATGCTTTTTACAAAAATGAGATGCTTCCAAAGAGCGCTGAAGCGCAACTACGTACCTTAGAAAAATAAAAAAATAGCACGGGTTGAATAGTTAGTATTTTAATTTTAAGAACAATCGTAATTATAAATCACCTGAGAAAAATCTAAATTTTCCAAGTCCTCAGCGCGAATCAAAAAGTTGCCTACTCCACAATCACCCCAACAAATCTCATCATCACTAATCATGTGTAAGAGTACAACTTTATGGTCTTTGTATTGCGGACTATACTCACGAGGGTCAGTTTGCGTAAAGAAGCCGTATCCCCCTATTTTAGGTTGACGCTGGTATATATTATCACAATACCACTCAAATAATGTGTTATCATCTGCACTTATTAGACCCCAAAAATTTTGAAGCTTGTGTTCTTCAAAAAAATTATCAAATTGATAGTCATTTGGATTCACCCACGTATTGTCAGACCTAAACTGTAAAGCCAAAGATTCTTGAGAATTATTCACATCTTTGTTCTTCAAAGGTGAACAATAATGTTGTTCAGAAATACAATCTGCAAAAGGATAGTCAATCGGACAATTGTTTTTGTTCACCCATTGCAACCCACTAAATTTTTGCTTGTTTAAAGTTGAATATGTCTCATTTAGATCCAATAAAAAATCAAAATTTGTTTGACAATCATTTATGTCTGTTTCTGGAAAATACAAGACTTTGAAATCTGTTTGATTGTCCAACTTCTCTGTATCCATTCCATACCAACCTGTCCGACCAATATAAAACTGCAAAATTCCTTTTGTGGGAAAAGGCGCTAAATATGGCACTTGGGCAAAGATTTCCTCAAAATTGAGTTGTGCCAAAAGGTGCATATATTTTCCCTCACTATCTTTGGGAAAATCGTAACCTTTCGGCAAGTAAGGCACTCCGCCAAATTTGCTTGACCACAAATCAGTCGCCTTGCGTTCGTAAGTGATTTTGATAACAGGCTTTTCTGAACTTTCAATTTCTTGACGGAAAGGTTCTAATTCAGCAGGAAGTTCAAGGGTTGTTTTCATTTTTTCTACGAATTATAAACCGCATTTATCAGCTAAAATGTGGGTGCGTCAGCTTTTGATTTATCGATTATCCCAAAAATCTCTCTAGCTGACGCACCCTACTAAAAGCCTTTGAGTTTGCCTCGGAGACCGGGATTTGACAGAGATTCTAAATCGATTTTACAGCTTAGCCGATCGCCCTTGCACGAATAAACCGCCAAAGCTGTGCCTTGACGGTTGCAAACTCGCACATTGTAACCGTATTCGCTGGCGACAGTGCCGAAACGGTTGACAAACTGATAGCGTTCCATATAATCGAGCAAACTCCAAAGTTGGCGGTTGACTATGATAACTACCCAAGTATTGCCGGGATCGACAAACCAGCGATCGAGCAATTTGCCGCCAAACTGTTTTTGAGCTAACCACAGACTCGGCACGCTTGGTTCGGTTTGCGAAAGCGGAGGCGGCGGGAAATTAGCAGCGCTGCCAGTCGGGCAGACCGGCTGCTGGGAAAATGCCGCAGATTGTCCCCACAGCAAGGCTCCGAGGCACGCATAACAGGCGATCGGGAACAAAAATAAACTTTTTGTCAAAATGCCATGCCTGCGGGTATCAACATCGTATTTCATAATTCTTGTGTTCTTTCTTATATGTTTCCCGTAGGGGCGGATTTTAGGATCGCAAATTAAATAACTTATAATTTTAATTGTTATTGTGGGATGGGCGTCCCGCCCGTCCAAAAAGGGCGGGCGGGACGCCCACCCCACTTTTTTTGTGTAAGAGACAGCCACAGAATGATTGATCCTATAATAACCGAATAATGACCGAAAAATAATTTCAGTGTGTAGCATATCTT
>NZ_JAUBWA010000185.1:0-9063 GCF_036702825.1 Microcoleus sp. A003_D6
CGACCGAGATAAAAACGCAGCAATTAACATAAAAGTCGCGGGTGGATTGCCTGAGACTAAAAACGGACGTGGAGGACGGAGTAAGACCGCATAAGAGTGTGGCATCTTCCTGTGAAGCGTCAACCCACCAATTCCCTAAACAACTTTCTTTGTTTGGGTAGATTGGAATCCCCCTGATTCATCAGTGGGGAGGATATCAAGTTTGTTTATTTTTCTTAACCAAAATCAGATCGGATTCCCAGTTCGGCTAAGCTCAGGTCAAAGCCTAAATCTCGGTTTTTCAATGAGATTTGTCTCAATGCCTCTGATTCCTATCGCTAATTTGACAGAGAAATGCTGCTAACACCACCTATGACTATGATGGATTTCTTTCGCAAGAGTGAGGGCGTTTGGTTTACTCAGCGAACAGTCCATAATTTTGATACTGCTGCGGCTGATGAGTCGGGAGAATCCAATGTCATCGTTGACGTTTTGTCAACTGACGATCCCAGAATTTTAGACGTTTGTCAACAGCAGAATGTCGATCCCGCTTTAGTTAGTGGGGGATGCAGTTTTATGTGGCAGGATAATTTAGATGATACAGTCCCGAACGAAAACTATGCTGCTATTCTGGTAGATGTGCCTAATCCTAGTAATCCGAGAACGGGCAAGTTTCTGCGAAATCGAGGCTATGTTGAAGGTATTCCGGTCATCGGTGTTTACCATTTTGCGGATGATGGGGTGTTGACTATTGAGACGGAATATGAGACTAATCAAGGACAGGAACGCTGTTGGTTTATTAACGATCATTTTCGGGTACGGGTGATGACTGTGCAGATGATAAATGGGGTTAAACAAATGGCATACTGTTCTGAGCGTCGTTGTGTTTCTCACTCTGCTTTAGAAGAGATGATTGAACAGAATCGCTTGAGATTTTCTGGGGTGGGTGTGCTGTCACCTTAAAGCACAAATATCCCGGCGATTTAACGAGTCGCAGCAACGCGATCGCGCAAATAAAGTCTGAAATATCCCGGCGATTGAAATCGCGGCTACACACACAAAGTCCGCCTGCGCGGACTGATTATCAAACTATCAAAACTATGTCTGAAAACGAAGAATTGAATCCATCTGATAACGAGGAAAGTGTCGCCACTTCACCAGAGACTAATGTTGAAGAATTGGCAGAAGTAATTGCTGAATTTGAGAAATATCGCGAACGTTTGGTTAATGAAACGATGACTGCGGCACAAAAGGCAAAATTACCTCCGAAGGCTGCGATGGCTAAAATTGAGCCGGAACTTGCTAAGATTGATGCTGGACTGGAGAGTCTTCGCGCTCAATTAGCGGCTTTAACTACTAATAATTAGGTGATAATTATGGTCGATTCTAATGCTTCAACTGAGGTCGATCCAATTTTATTGGCTCAGGCTGAAACGGATGCTTTGCTGCGAAAGGTGACAGAACAAATAGACTTAGATAGTTTTGATGTTAATGATGCGGAAACTTTGCAGCTTTTGGTTGAATCTTTGGGCGATAAGCGGGGGATGACTAGACTGCGGTGTGCGGAAACTTTGGCTGAAATTGGCGAAGCGGCAACTCCTTTTTTGTTGGATGCTTTGGCTAATCATGCTAATGTAGTAGTTAGGCGGGCTGCGGCTAAAACTATAACTTTGATTGCCGATCCAACTGCGGTTCCTAATTTAATTCACTCTCTTTTAAATGATGAAGATACTGTTGTTAAGGGTTCATCAATTGGGGCGCTGGCGAGGATTGGGGAGCCGTCTGTGCAGGCTTTGTTGGATATTTTAGGGTCAACTGATTTGCCAGAGAGTACGATCGGTCATGCGGCTTGGGCGTTGGCTTTTATTGGGGCGGGGGCGAAGGAGTATTTGTATCGGGCGATCGCCTCTGATTCGCCTGTGGTGCGCGGTGCGGTGGTAGGGGCGATCGCCAAAGTTGCACAGGAAGAACCGAAGGATGAATTATTCGAGATTTTGGTTAAGTCTCTGACGGATGTTGATGTTGATGTGCGCTGTGAGGCGGCGGCGGCTTTAGGAAATCTGGCTTATAAACCGGCCATTCCTAATCTGGTTGAGTTGCTGGAGCGTGGTGATGGGGAAACTCGCAGGGCGGCGGCTTTGTCTTTGATGAAAGTGGGCGATCGGGCTGCGATCGAACCGCTACAAGCTGCATTGGAAAAGGAATCGGAAGCGGCGATTCAAGGTGTGATTAAGTTGGCAATTTCTCAAATTAAGTAACTAAAAGTATGACTGAATCTGGAACGGGGCGGATGTTGCTTTCTCATAATTTTGATATGCCCGAGGGTGTTTTTTCTACTTTAAGTCGGGAAGAATTTACTCTGGTATTTTCTGAGGGTTTAAGTCAATATCCTGAGATTAAGTGTCGTCAATTAAATCACGGTCATTGGATGGTAGAAGTTTTATTTTCTACTGATGCTTTTTCTCCGCCTCAAGTGGGAGAATTTTGTGCTCAAAGCTTGGTGGATAAGCGGATGAGTCAGGGTCAAACTGATGATTTTTTTCCTGATATTTTGATTTTAGCGGGATTGAAGAAGACTCCTCCTTTGACTAGCGATGCTGATGCGTTGCAACCGGGAGAATGGGGGGTGGATGTGGTGGAAACTCAGTCTGCTGAGAGTTTTTTGATGGCGATGGGGTGGGAGGAGAAAACGGCGGGGAAAAGTATTGAGGATGTTTTTAAGGTTGAAAGGAGAAAGGGGTAACGGGTGAATTGAAACCTGAATGTTCTCTAGTGACTAGAACCATTCTCTGGGTTTTCATAAGGGCCAAGGAATCTCTCCCCATTAAAATGTATCATGTGCTCTGGTTGATCTGCTACCCAAACTTCTGTTTCCCAAGAAATCTCAACAAGATATCGAGTCATCTCCTTACGACTTGGAAAAGCAGTAACAAAAACTAATCCCTTACCACTGGACTGAAAGAGCCGCATTAATTCATTCCGACGTTTCAAGTTGACGGGGCCATGACTGGTAACAGCTTCTATTAATACAAGCCAGTCTTGCTGTTCATAGTGAACTACAATGTCTGGCATTTTACCGTGAGGATCTAACTCAACCCCCAGTTCTCGAAACTTCTGGGTTTCATTGATAATGAACTTCTTCCCAGCATCACCCACATACAGAACTAAACCTCCAGGTGTAAATCTGGGACAAAAGCTTTCCAGAATGTCTTTAATTAAGATATTTTGTCCACCTGATGAAAGTTGAATAGCTTGACCGTCAGGCAAAATTATGGGAATTATTGGTATGTTTCGATTCTTTTCCTGCAATAAATTTGTGACTGAAATACCATAATTTTGACGAGCCTCTTCCCACTGCTCAGAGTTATATGATTTCAAAAGTGACAATGCTTGTTGATGAAGTTGATAACACCATTTAGGGCTGTTAATCGGTCGATCTGGTCGATCGGGATTTTCAACAACCATCCCCATTTGCACAAACTGGTGCATCGTCTGTCGTCGAACTGTTTCGCGTGTATTTGGTGCATATTGTTTACCGTAGCGATCGCGAAACCAATCCATCATTTCTGTAATCCCGCGTCTTGGTGCTGTCGCTTGATTCCAAGGAGTTTCAGGTCGAATATCTGCCAATGCCAGTAAGCAAAGTGCCGATCGGTCGTTCTGTTGCTCTTTTGGTGCAGAAATATCTTTGAGAATTGCAAGTGCCTCCTCAATTCTTTTACTAGCTTGAACTGCGTTTGTTGCTTCGCTCATAATTGACAGAGTTTTATGTACAACTGTATCAAGTCGATCCTGGTCAAGGTGAGAATCACCCATCTGACTGCCTAATTTAATTAAATCATCTTTGCAAGGATACTTAATTTTACGCAAATCTGTTGCATTAACCTGTGTATGTCCACTGAATTGTCGAAAGTAACTATCAAATAAAGTTGAATTGAGAAATGCTGCTAGACCTCGTGCAAGGTCGGGATTCATGCCCTTACCTCTAGCATGATAGTAGTTAAGGTGATTTTCTATGCCTAGTGCTGGCGCGTCTACAGGAGGACACACAGCAGCAACAACACGACGCTTCTCTTCCTTAGCAGAAAAACGTTTCGTCAAAACGTACCAACCTGATTGAACTAAGCATTTGTCTGTTTCTTGATTTTGTTCAATTGCGATCGACTTACGAGGATTTCTGGGTGGGAACAAAACTTTTCCTGCTTTCATAGATTCTGGGTAAAGCAAGGGAACACTTTGCTCATCTAAGCAATTTCTCAAAGCGGATTTGAGACGAAAATCTACAACCCGACCCGTTGATACTTCTAAATCAAGTTCAGCTAAAGTAGCTGAGAATTTATTCATTTGTACTCTCAAATAATCTTCGATAGAGTTTGTGACGATATGGATAAAACCCTCATAATCATTATTTGCAACAACCTCATCATAGGGAACATATCTTAACTCTAAAAATTGCTCTAACTCATTTTGATGACTACTGGTGATTTTTACGTAATCGGGATTTTTTTTTGTTTTAGCCGCATGGAAAATGATATTTTCTTGCAATATATTTTCTTCCGAAAATACTGCCGAACGACTTTCAAAAATATGAATTTTATCAAGAGCCATGTCTTCCAAAAAAGCTTTGCGAAAAGGACGAAAATAAGCTCCATTACAAAAGCTTCTAGGTGTAATTGCAACTATCTCTCCATTTTCAGAAAGCTGTAACATAGTAAGCCAAACAAATGCACTATATAGATTGACTGTTTCAATTCCCAGCCTTAAAAGTATTTTTTTTTCGATGGACTTGCTGTTGATTTTCTTGTACGGTGGATTCAAAATCGCGTGAGTAAAAGTAGTAGAATACGAAGTAAAACGCGGTAAAATTATTGGGTTGTTATTCTCTATAAAGTTGTTATTTAGCACAGAATAGTTTGCTTTAATTCCTTTGTGTTCTAAAGCATTACAACACTCTATTAGGCACTGATTTAAAGATGTTATAAAAGTTGATTCGACTTCATAAGCTGTGATGAAACAACTCTTAACCTCGTGAGGATTTATCAATAGTCGCTCGACAAAAGCAGCAGTTAATGACCCTATTCCAGCTCCAGGATCGAGAAGACTGATGTGACCTGATAGATTGCTAAATTGTCTTGCCATAAAACGGGCAATAGGTGCGGGAGTCAAAAACTGACCTAATTCACTACGTTGCTTGATATTTAGCCTTGAGGAAAAATGAATCCTGGTAATGTCAGTGGAGTCTGTAAGAAAGGTAGTCATGCTGTTAATTTATTGTCAGATATGAAGACATAGCACAGATTTGTCTCACTCATAAGCTGTCGCGCATTTAAATTGCATCGTCGGGGCGGGCGGGACGCCCAACCCCTACTCCCCACAATAGTTTTATTGTTTTTTGACATACAATTTAAATGCAGAACAGCTTAGTAAATTTATAGTAGTAAAAATATTAATTATACTGAAAAATTCTCGGTTGTCAACTCTTAATGCCGAACAGGAATACAAATCTCAAACTTAGTCCCTTTTTCTGGCGTTGAAAAAAAACTGAGCGTGCCACCATGTTTTTCAGTAACGATCTGATAACTAATCGCCATTCCCATTCCGGTTCCCTTCCCTACAGGCTTTGTTGTAAAAAATGGATTGAATATCTGTGTTTGAATAGATTCTGGAATTCCATTGCCATTATCGGCGATCGCAATTTTAACCCATTGCGAATCTACCACCGAGGTACAAATTGTAATACAACATGGGTGCTTCTCGATCGAGCAAGCTACCCGTTGAGTATTTATTTCTTCGAGTGCATCAATAGCGTTTGCCAAAATATTCATAAATACTTGGTTTAGTTGCCCGGCATAACACTCAACTAGCGGTAAATCACCATATTCTCGAATGACTTTAATTTCTGGATGTTCGGGCCGCGCTTTGAGACGATGTTGCAAAATTAACAGGGTGCTATCAATTCCTTCATGGATATCAACTTCTTTACATTCTGACTCATCCATCCTGGAAAAATTGCGGAGTGACAGCACAATCTGGCGAATGCGATCGGTACCAATTCTCATTGAACTCAGAATTTTAGGTAAATCATCTTGCAAAAAAACCAGGTCAATATTTTCTGCTTCTTCCTCAATTTCGTCAATTGGGTTTGGATAATGCTTTTGATATAGGTGTATCAAATTTAATAAACTGTCAGCATAATATTGTACGTGAATTAAATTGCCATGAATGAAGCTGACCGGATTGTTGATTTCATGGGCTACTCCTGCAACTAATTGCCCCAATGATGAGATTTTTTCTGTCTGAATCAGTTGGGTTTGCGTTAGTTTTAAATTCTCAATTGCCTGCTCGAGCTGCTGAGATTTGTCTCGTTCTCTGGCTTCGCTATCGCGTAATATGACTTCTATTTGTTTGCGTTGAGCTATTTCGGCAGTGAGTTGCTCGTGGATTTCCAATTGTCGGAATACTTCCTCAAATGTGCTTGCCAAAAATTGAATTTCGTTATCTGGAATCGTGTTTGGCATAGGAAAGATGCCAGTTTTTTTACTTTGGGAAACTGCTTCATTCAAGTCCCGCAAGGGTTGCAATACATTCTTCTGAAGGAGTATCCCCATGATTAACAAAATTGTGATGATGCCAACTAGCAATGACAAAGTTGAGGCAATGAAGGTTTTGTCAGCAGCTTGCTGCATTTGGTTGAGATCGAGTAGCACGATCGCCACTCCCCGTCGTTGGGATGTGCCAAACAAGGTACTACTAAAAGGCAGAATTTGCGCGATCGCAGGCTGGTTATCCGCGACGATATCTTGCCGGACTTCAATGCCTGCCGTTGCCGCCCGATCGATCGCGATCGCGAGTTGTGGATAGATCGAAGTGTATGGCCGATCGGTCGCATTTTGAGGGCTGCGGGCGATCGCCATTCCAGATGGATCGACAATCGCAATTTCCAGCACACCGGGCATCGTGGCAAAATTTTGCACAACCCGTCGCAGAATGCTTTTATTCTCCAACTCTAGTAAGCCTTCTGTAGAAAATTCCAGAGATTGTGTAATTGATTGAGCCCGGTTATGAACTTGCGTTGCTAAGTCATACTGCATCAGCCGATAGTTGAGTCCAAGAGTGGCTAGTCCAACTGTGGCAATCGACAACCCAACGCTAACTAGCAAGCGCTGCGACAAGCTATGGGGATGCAGGAATTTCGTCATAATTTCCATTCATCGATTGCTGTAGTTACGAGCTCAGTATTAATCTCCACATCCTGACGCGGTATCTTTCCGGCACGAGGGTCAGATTTCAATAGTTTAGCCATTTGAGCGATCGCTTCTGGTAAGCGACCAGACTTAAACATCTGTTGTTGCATAGCAATATCACCCTTTTTCAGACCAGCGTAATCTTTAGCAAAAGCCTCACTCTTCTGTCCCAGACTTTTTCCAACCTTTTGAAATACTTCATTCGGCTTTGTTTCCACTGCACTCATAATATCAAACCAAGCCATAATAAATTGCTTGAGTTCAGCTTTTTTAGTCCTGGTAATAGTCGATCTAGAAGCCAAAGTATCAATGATTAAACTATCAATTTCCTGAGTAGTATAAATGATGTTACCCTTAATATTTTGAGCCGTTTCCCCTAGCAACGGTTGCCAGATCACGGCGGCATCTAAACGTTTTTTCTGCATCAAATCAACCGCTATCTCGTTGGAAACATCCTCAATCTTGACCTCTTCGGGTTTAATCTGGTGCAACTTGAGGGCTTCCAATAAAATCAGATGATTTACTGTTCCAAGTTTCGATCCCACTCTTTTACCGCGAAGGTTTGCCACTGACTTGATTGCAGGTTGAGCCACAATACCATCAGCCCCATGAGAAATATTTGTTACCATCAGAACCACAGGCTTATCATTCCCCGAATCAGACAGGAGCACATCCCACAAAGAGGTAAAATTAGCATCCAAATTACCGCGCAGCATGGCGCGAGTTGAATCTTGATTATTCTCAAATCGAATGAGTTGCACATCTAATCCGCGCTGTTTGAATAATCCCGCTTCCTGAGCATAAAGTGCAATATCAAATCCTGCCCAACTAAGAATTCCCACGCGCAAGGGAGCAAGTTGCTGTGATGCCAGGTTACAGGCATTCACAATCAGGCTAACCGCCAGTGTCAAAACGCACAGCACACCGAGCGATCGCCATTTCGTTAAAGTCAACCAACACCTACGCAATAATTGTCTAGTCCCAGTCTGAGCTTTGCCAGTCATCTATGCAGCCTCAACGCTCTTGTTCGTCGATGATAGCAAGAACTTTTCTGGATGTCATTCCCTGAAAAAACGCCCAAAACAAATGTAAAATAGAACTATTCTCCTCGCTTATAATTTATCACCAAATCCAACCAAAATCAAGAAATCGTCGCTGATTCCCGCACATAAGAATCCACGAATTTATCTCCAGGCAAATGTGGTGAGAACTTCTACACAACGCCGATCTTGCGATGCGAATCGCTTCCTGGAGTTGAGGGGTTCGTTTCTCTGGCGGTTCCTGGGGCGCTGCAATCCACGGTTCATCACATGGGAAAATTCCGTCCAACATCGCGATGGGTAACGATATCAGCCGGATGAGAAGGCTTCCAGGCCTCAACGAATTCCCCCAAACCCCATTTTTCAACGGGATTTGGGGGTTTTATTGCTAGGTTTTTTGTCTGTAAGAGCCCGATCGAATCAAAACTTGCGATCGTGCGTTAGCGAAGGGCGACCAACGGGTAATTTTAAAGTATTGGGTATTGCAATTACGATCGCGATCGTAATTGCATGACTCATTTCAGCGGCAGACCGCCCCACAAGACCCGAACTCGCACGCATAAATAGGGCGGACTTTCCGCTGCACGCTCATTGTTCGGCGACTGTTGACCGGAAAACGAGCCCGCCGGGCCCCTGGCTTTAGACACGGGAAAAAGTCGGCAGCGGTTTTAACCGCCTTCATTTTCGAGTTAGTCACAATCTTAACATAGATACAGTTTTCAACGATCGTTTTACTGCTAAAATAGTTTCTATGAAACAACGATATCAATACCGCATATATCCAAACCTTCAGCAAGTTC
>NZ_JAUBWA010000186.1:0-8997 GCF_036702825.1 Microcoleus sp. A003_D6
TTTCATAATTTCAGAAATCGCGTATTAGCTTGTTTTTCTGATTAGATAAAATTATCACCACAAGTTCAGGAGAGCCACTCTATGCAGACATTGAAGGGATAATCGCTAACTTAGAAACCAAAATCGCTCAGTTTGAATCGAACAATGATGTTCCTTCCCAGGAAAATGTTAATACAGATGAGTCTTTAACTTCTCTGAAAATCACACTCAAACAGTTACTTCGAGAAAGTTTGGATTATGAAAGAGTATTAGAATCTTTGGAAGATTTTAATAATACGATTAATATTCATGTTTACAATTATCAGGAAAAGCTGGCTCAAATCTGTGATAAATGGCAAGCCTCAACCGAAAATTTAACAACATTTAAGTTTTTTATTGATAGGAATTGTCCGTATTTTCAACGACAAATTCAGGGTGATTTAGGCTATTTCAAACAGGGGACTGATTTGATTAAGATTGCGGTGGATTTGGTGGCGGGGATTGTAGATATTGAACAAGCAGAAATCGATCGCTCTTTAGAAAGAACTATTCAAATATGGGGTACTGGATTAGGGGCTGGAGGCCTTGTGGTGTCTGCGGTTGCCAATTATATCGAGAAACCCATAGTGTTCAAAATACCTCAAAAAGGGGATGTGCTTCACCCGGCTGTAGCTAGTCTGTTGTTGAGTTTCTTGGTTGTAATCGTGGTTTCTGGAGTGGTGGCCCGGATTAATGGTGCGTGGAAGATTAATCCGTTGAGATGGTTTCGGCGCAAGTTTCAACCTCCGAGATTGCCCGATTCCCCAAGTCCACCAGTTAATGATATGTTACAGGAAGCGGAAGAGAGACTCGGCGGCTGAAACCGCGTCTATACAAACTCAGAGAGACTCGGCGGTTGAAACCGCGTCTACACAAACGATGTCCGCCTCCGCGGACTAAGAGATAAGAGATAAGAGAGAATTTAGAAGTGTTGAAATCCTCGATCGATCTTTAACCCAACATCAGCACAAACCCCGCTGCTATCAGTCAACCAAATATCGGTGCTTTCGGTAGCGATTCCCACAATCTCCGCACCATCACCGATTTTTTCTACCAATAACTTAGCATTCGCGATCGGCAAAAACAGCACTAACTCAAAATCTTCACCACCGTACAACGCCCAATCTAAAGCTTTTTCGGTTGATACTATTTCGCTTAAACTATGGGGAATAGGTATTTTCGTGCGATCGACTTTTGCACCAACACCGCTAGCCCGACAAACTTGCACAATCGCATCAGCTAAACCGTCGCTGCTGTCCATTCCAGCAATCGCAAACTCACCCGCAGCATCTAAAATTTCCCACAAAATCGGCAAAACATCCAGTCGCGGTTTAGGCTGCTGGTGAGCGAGAATTAAAGAAGCCCGATCGCCCTTTTCCAAATTTTGTCCAAATTCTGGATTTAACAGCAATTCTAATCCCGCGCGGGACGCTCCGTGCACGCCAGTCGCGACAATTGCCCAATTCGATCGCGCATTTGACCTGCGAATGGTACGATCGCACTCAACCTCCCCAAAAGCAGTAATCGCCACAGTCACCACGGGCGATCGGACAACATCGCCACCGACGATCGGCGTATGATACACTTTCAAACAAGCCGTCATTCCCCGATAAAACTCTTCAACCCACTCCACAGCCGTATCCGCCGCCACAGCGAGGGCTACAGTCACCGCCAGAGGCCTTGCTCCCATCGCAGCCAGATCCGACAAATTTGCCGCTGCGGCGCGCCATCCTGCGTAATAAGGGCCTGTGGTGCGATCGCTAAAATGCACTCCATCCACCAACATATCTGTAGTGATAGCGAGAGATTGGTGGGGATTTGTAGCCATGACAGCGCAATCATCTCCCACTATTTCGGCGGGGCAGAATTTTTGCAATATTCTTAAAAGACCTTGTTCTCCGATATCTTTAATCAGCATTAAAAAGGATTTTTTAGTGAGATGCGGGCGGGCAAGATGCCCATCCCACAATAAACTCCATGTATTATGGAACAGGTGTCTTACCTGTAGCACGTTATTGGTGCGTAATTCCTGAACCAATGACAACTAACAACTGTCAACTGTCAACTGTCAACTGTCAACTGTCAACTGCATCACCATTCCTTACCCGAACTCGGCGGCAAGCGCAACCTAGGAAACCTATAAAAAGTATCTCCTTCATCATCTACCTCTAAAATCGCCGAAAAAATCTTCACTTGCCGAGTTAAATAATGCTGAGCAACTTCAGCCTCAACCCTAGCATTAGCCGCCAGTTGAATCAGCGAAATTTGACTGTTTTGAGTTTCCAACAACTGATAAAAAGCCTCATCTAACCGCTGCTTTTGCTTGCTTTCATTGATATTATTTACAATCAGCAAGCCTGCGAATCCGCCCAAACCAATTACCAATAAAAATTCTAAAATTGCCATAGGAGCGATCGAGTTGCTAGATATAACGAAGCTAAGTAGGTGGACATAATAACGTTGATTCAAGTTTAACTTACCTGATTGATTCTTATAGCCCTTGCCTTGCGGGCTTTGCTCCTGTAGCAGCGATTTCAATCGTCGAAAACAGAAGGTTTAATTTACCTGATAGATTTTTATAGCCCGCGCAGGCGGGCTTTGTTTGACAAAAAGCGATTTCAATCGCCCTCATCGATTAAACTTGAGGTTGAACCAAATTTTCCTTCCCTTTAATCACCTTAGCAGATACAATCTTGTCTCCCTGCTTCAGTTTCTCCAAAACTTCTTTTCCTTCAATCATGTAACCAAAAACAGCATACCGGCCGTCCAACAGATTCAGACCGGCGGGCGTGAGTTCAGGTTCAAACAAGAAAAAGAAAAACTGAGAAGAACCGCTGTCGGGTTCAGCTTCCTTGCGCGCCATTGCCACAGTACCGAAAGCAGAAAAAGGCAAAACAGGCTCGTCGCGATAGCGCCCCGCATCTTCTAGAGTAATCCCGTAAATAGGCTCCTTTTCGTCCCTGACGAGCACTTCCAGCGGAACATTCCGGTATTTGCCAGTAGCTGGGTCAATAAAACCCTCTTCCTTGCCTTCGGGGTCTCCCGTTTGCAAAACGTAGGATTCTTCCGATCGAATAAACGGCAAACCGTCATAAAAACCTCGATCGACCAAATCCACAAAATTACCAGCAGTCACAGGCGCGCTGTAGCCGTCAACCACAACAGTAATTTCCCCTTTTTCCGTTTGTACAGCCACAGTAGCGCGCCCTTTCAGTTGAGGCAGATTAGCATACTTGGCAGGCACTTCAAAGGGAAACTTTGCCACCATCAACTCTTCGATTTCGCCTACCGAACCGAGTATTGCGGCTTTCAAGTCGATCGCTTTGTCCCTGTCTTTAGCCTCAACAGCCTTTTCCAGTTGAGCAATTCCGTCCTTGACTGCTGCAACTAGAGTTTCAGCTTCCGGCTTTTTGGCGTCGGGAATACTCTCTAAAAGGTCAGATTCCCGAAGGTTGAGAATCCTGGAAGCCTTGCTGACATCGCTGCTAATAGGCCCCCAACGTTTAGAACGTATGTGGTTGCCAATGTCTTCGAGACTGATTTGCAAATCTCGCACAGTCTGATTGTCAATAGGTAAAGCGAAGCGCAGCAGCGCCCGGCCGTCGGTAATCGCGTTGCCCGCAGGCATACTGCTGCTGGGGCGTTTGGCATGGGAGACTGCGCTGAAACTCAGTCCGAGAGTGAACAGCAAGAGCGCTAAAGCGACGGTTTTGACCCAGCGCTTGCACGTATCGATCGAGAAATTAGGCCAATGCAACATAACTTTAACTTTTATTGCCTCTATTATCTTCCCACAGCGCTGCCCGCCCGCCTTTGCTGCTACCCATTTAAAGTGTCTGTTAGTTCGGCTGGGGAGGTTTGCCACTAACAACAGTCAACTGCCAACAGTCAACTGCCAACTGCCAACTGACAACTGCCAACTGCCAACTGACAACTGCCATTAACATTTCGGTACAGCACTTGCTCCCTTTGAACGGTAAAATAAAATGCCAATTGCTTTTTGATGCCGTCAGCTAGACTGCGGCTTTAACCTGACCCGCTCAAAAAACGGATACAATCCCCAGACTCCTGTCGTGGAGAGATCGAAATTTTAGACCAAGGTTCAATCTCCCAAATTCATCTGTGGAGTAAATCTAAAATCTAAAATCTAAAATCTAAAATCGACTGACTGTAGTTCCCCCGTGCCGGCAAGGCGACGGGATTGCCCGCAAAAATTTATATGCTCTCGAGTAACGACTTTCGACCAGGTGTTTCAATTGAATGGAATAACGGCGTGTGGCGGGTTATCGAATTCCTCCACGTCAAGCCAGGAAAAGGCTCAGCTTTTGTGCGGACAAAATTAAAAAATGTCCAAACCGGAAACGTAGTAGAACAAACCTTCCGAGCCGGCGAGACTTTGCCTCAAGCCAACCTCGAAAAGAGCGCCATGCAGCATACCTATAAAGAGGGCGACCAGTTCGTCTTTATGGATATGGAAACTTACGAGGAAAGCCGTCTCAGTGCCAAGGAAATAGGCGATCGTGTCAAGTACCTCCATGAAGGGATGGAAGTCAGCATCCTGCGCTGGAACGACCAAATCATGGAAGTGGAACTGCCCAACTCTGTCGTATTGGAAGTGATGCAAACCGATCCCGGAGTCAAAGGAGATACTGCCACCGGTGGCAGCAAACCCGCCATCCTCTCCACCGGGGCTCAGATTATGGTGCCCCTATTTATTTCCATTGGAGAACGGATTCGGATTGATACTCGCGAAGACAAGTACCTCGGCCGAGAGTAGAAACGACGGAGGAAAAGCGAGTTTTGAGTTTTGAGTTCTGAGTTCTGAGTTCTGAGTTAAAGAGCTCAAAATTCAACACTCATCGCTCAAAGCTTAAAAACTATCCCTTTGCCTCCAAAATCGGTGGAGTATCGTATCCTAGCTTCGCCGGATTCCCAATTTTCAATTTTCAATTTTCAATTTTCAATTCTCAATTACCCTTGAATCTGCTGTGCAACTAGACTTAAACCAGCTTTGCGAACTGCTAACTGTTTTAGACAAAACTGGCATTTCGGAACTGACGTTAAAAAGTGGGGAGCTTGAACTGACAGTACGCAAAGGCATTCTGGCAAGCTCGCCAGACACCGCTGCTGCGCTCCCTGCTGCCGTGGCGACAGTCGCTCCCACGATCGCGTTGGGCGCTGTTGCTAGCCCCACCTTAGCGTCACCGGATGCTGTTGACCAAAATTTAGGAGCGGCCCCAGCCGCCGCCCCAGCCCCCGCCCCAGCCGCAGTGCCTGCTGCCATGTCTGTTCCTGTCGATACCAAATGGGTGCCAATTATCTCGCCGATGGTAGGAACCTTTTATCGCGCTGCTGCTCCCGACGAGCCGCCTTTTGTAAATGTGGGCGATCGCATCAAGGTCAGCCAGACAGTCTGTATTATCGAAGCTATGAAGCTGATGAACGAAATCGATGCTGATGAAGTGTCCGGTCAAGTGATGGAAATTTTAGTTCAAAATGGCGAACCTGTCGAATACGGTCAAGTGTTGATGCGAATTAATCCGGATTGAAAGATTACTTTATTGTTATGGAATAAATGCTAATATTTCGAGATCATTTCTCTCCGGTGAGTTTGATGAAGTCATCCCAGCCTGTCCCGCAAGAAGTTGTACAACAAGTTGCTGAGTATTTCAGTATTCTGAGCGAGCCAATGCGTTTACGAATTTTGAACTTGCTTCGCGACGGCGAAAAATGCGTGCAAGAGCTGGTGGAAGCTACTCAAACCAGTCAAGCCAATGTTTCTAAGCACCTAAAACTCATGCTCCAAGCTGGTATCCTCACTCGCCGGAGTGAAGGGACTTCAGCCTATTATAAGGTGCAAGACGAGTTAATTTTCGAGCTGTGTAACATGGTGTGCGATCGGCTTGCCACCCGGATCGAACAGCAAGCCCTCCACTTTCGGGCATTTAGCCTGACAACCAAGCACTGAGAATTAGTCATTAGTCATCAGTCATTAGTCATTAGTCATCAGTCATCAGTCATCAGTCATCAGTCATCAGTCATTAGTCATTAGTCATCAGTCATCAGTCATCAGTCATTAGTCATCAGTCATTAGTCATCAGTCATTAGTCATCAGTCATCAGTCATCAGTTATAAGTTATCAATCTTTACTCCCTACTTGGAGCATCTCAATGAGAGCAAAAAGTGTTTTTTAGGAGCGCGAGCATCCTGCACAGTAAAGCCTACATCTAAGCGCGAGTAAGATGCTCGCACGGAGTGTGAAAGCTCTCCTGGGAATGCTCCCATCCCTAATCTCTGCCTTCAGACTAATGACTAATGACTGATGACTGATGACTAATCACTCCTAACTAATCACTCATAATTCCTAAAGGGGAAAATTTTTGTCAAAACTTTGGCGGGTACTCGGCTGAGCCACCTCCAAACCTTCGCCGCCCAAAAGTTCTAAAGGCTTACCTTCCACCGAAATCCAAACCGGGGTATTCGGTTTTAAACTCGTAGCCGTATAGATAACTTGCCCTAACCGGCCAGTCATCGAAGTGCTGCCTCCCCCCGAAGTAAATTCGGCCGACAAATCTACATAAACTCCCTCATTCTTGACACTCAAACTCCGGAGTTTTGTCCCCTGAGGAATTTCGCTAGAAACAGTTGCATCCTTCGGCCCGGCCAACAAACTGTTAAAAGCAGCTTGTAAAGTTGCATCAGGCTTGTCCGCTTGTTTGACAGCTACTTTCGTAGGAACTCCCTCAAATTTGCCGTTGGCATCTTTAACCCAGTAAACTTGCACTGTTTGGGCCGCCGTCTGCTGCAAAGGCTTTGGCTGCGGCGACTTTGGCGCCAGAGCCTGCGGGACCAGAGCCTGCGGCGTCCGAGCTTGAGGCGTCTGAGCCTGTGGCACCTGAACAGGATTTGGAGGGGGTACGGGGATAATTACAGCAGGGGATTCCGCAGGACTTGGGGAAAGCGCCGGAGGGGTAGTCGGAGCGGAAGACTGCGTTTCTGCGGTTGGGGAACGGTTCGCCGTCCACCAGGCAATGCCCCCTCCCGTCGCTAAAGCCAACCCGCAAACACCGGCAATGACTGCTGTGGAGACGCGGCGTACTTGTTGTCCATCTTTCATAATACAAATCCTCCTTAGAGCATAGAGCGCTTGACACGGTGAGGAGCTACTCCCGATCTGCTACATTTGTTTTTGCTGAGATTCTGGAACTGCGAACAGCTAAACTGAAACAATCCTGGCATCTTTAACAGCTTAGGAGCAATATTTCATTTTGACACCCTCCCGCTTAGAAACAAGGTATAAGTCTGAAGGCAGAAGGTAGAAGGCACTTATGCTGTGGCATATCTGAAGTTTAACTGACATTTTATCGAACTCGTAAATTATTATAAATTAAGTAATGTTTTGCCAAATATCACAATCGGTAACACGTTGAAAATCTTTAATATTTTTAGTTGCAATAATGACTTGACGACCAGGATATTGCTCTTTGAGCAGACACCATTGAGCAGCCAGAATGCAGTCTACATCAATGTTTTCCTTGATTTTATTAGATTGACTCATATATCTTGCTTCAGCCCATAGTTCGGCAGCCTTTTCTAGAACAGCAAAAGTTACTTTTTGAAATTCAATTAAATCTCTCAGTCGGTCTAATTTTGGAACACTTTTGCTTTTAATGCGAATGAGTTCACGTCTAAGTTCATAATCACAGATATCAGAAGCAATTACATACGCGCCTTTCGATAATAGGCGGTACAGCCATTCTCTGCATTGCTTGTTCTCCGCCAGAAGCTTCTCATCTTCAGACAATTTTTCATCAAGAGTTGTTACCAGTAAAGCAAGAATATTAGAGTCTAGAATTACAATCACTCTACAATTTCCATCCTTTGGCTTTTCTAATAATTTCTATTTGTTCAAGTTCTGACTTTAGCCAATCCATTGCAGGTTTGTTCTTCTGAATTTGCATTTCACGAGTAAAGATTTGATTTGAATGAGAATCTATCAAACGTGCTTTTTCACTTCTTATTCGGTTTTCTTCGATTTGCCATAATACTGCTCTAGCAGTGTTTTTTAATCCAACTAAATATGAAAAAACAGATTCGTTCTGATTGGCTTTATCCGGTTTTAGGCTAGAGTCATTTAAAAATGCCAATGTTATATTCTTAAGGTACTCTATTAAGTCTTGTGGGAAGTAGAGAAGATATTCTTCTAAAAGCTCTGATAGTCCCACCATACCCGTGTAGAGAGTTCCATATTGGTGTACTCGATCTATTTCTTCTTCAAACGCAGCCAGCATAATACCCAGAGCTATGATTAATTCCCTAAAGCCATCCATGTATTTTTCATGAGCTTCAATTTCTTTGAAGGTATCACGTGCTAAAGAATCACTATATTTTGCTTTAATTCCGCTGAAAAAGGGTCTGTATTCAGAATAATAAATATCAGATTTTTGACGTGGATATTTGGCTGCTCTAATCCGTTCTGATACCTCAACAATTTTCAACAGATAATTAAATGATTCTTCTTTAGGAATCCGCGCTTCATCAGATTCAAACAGCTTTTCTAAGGAATGTTTGATTAAACTCAGCTCACCCAATATCACCTCCTCAGTGTTTGACAGCAATGCTCTAATTGAATTTTCTGTAGTGACTGTCATAAGAATGCAACTCCATAAAGAAGGCTTTTATGCTCTATGGGAGCAAAAGAACTACAAGCAGCGTATTCCTTCTATTATGATACACGACAATCTCGTTGAGACTATAATCTTTTCCCCAAACAAAAAGCGCCCCTATTTCTAGGAGCGCTTTTTGTTAATCAAAAACTAAAACTTAGCCATTGATAGAAGGAGCAACCATTGCTACGGGAGTGACTTCACTTGCAGCCAAATCAAGCGGGAAGTTGTGAGCGTTGCGCTCGTGCATTACTTCCATACCCAAGTTAGCGCGGTTGATAACATCAGCCCAAGTGTTGATGACGCGACCTTG
>NZ_JAUBWA010000187.1:0-8933 GCF_036702825.1 Microcoleus sp. A003_D6
TAGAAAGAGGGCTAAAGCCCAACTACGTACCTTTATTAATATAACAGTTGCGTCCCAGACGCGAGCTTTGAGTGGTGATTTCTGTCGTTTCAGATTTCTTCTCCCCACAATAAAACCACCCTGCCTACTCCCCTTATTAAGGGGGATGCGAGGGGGATCGAGATATGTGCAACTTCACATTAAATTGGTATTACTTAGAAGCTAGCGGTATGTATTGGTTGCTCGCACTAATTAAGCCGCCGGATAAATTCTAAAGGCAATCCGTCGGTATCGGCAATAAAAGCTACTTCGTAAACATTTTGCCCGATCGCCTGTTGAGTCGGTTCTAATAAAACTTTCAATGCTTGAAACTGGTTTGGTTCCTGCTTAGCAGCTTGTTCAAACTGCTCTTTCAGAGACTGCAACCAAGTCGGCAAGTCAGTTGTCGCCTCAGTTAAATCAAAAGATAAATGATAGTATCCAACATAATGCTCGTCTGTGAAAGCATCCGGTGCGGGTTTTGGTTCTGGGATTTGAATGAGTTCGATGCGTCCGTTGAGACCTTCCATCCAACAGGCAAGGGTGTAACCTGTGGTAAAGCGATCGCTCACAGTAAATCCCAACTGTTCGTAAAAGGCGATCGCCCGGTGAATGTTAGCAGTGCGAATCGAGGCGTGGTGCATTTGATTTTGGCAGTGGGCAGTGGGCAGTGGGCAGTGGGCAGTGGGCAGTTGATAGTTCGCAGTTGGCACTTATTATCTATCCTATGTTATTTGTCACCTACTACGAATAAACTAATAAACTAATAAACTAATAAACTAATAACTACTGCCAACTGCCAACTGCCAACTGTCAACTGCCAACTGACTATTCAAACAACCGAAAATAGGGATATCTAATCGGAACTCCAGGCTCTTTTTCCAAATCAAAATTAATCACTTCCCAGCAAGGTTCCTCCTGGGGTTCGGGGCTAAAATCCACAGGTAGACCGTAAAGCCTCGGCCGCGGCGATTCCGACTGGCCCCGCCAAGGCGTGCTGCGTTCCAAATAAGCGCTGATTAAGTCCCGATAGCGTTGAGCAACGATCACGCGAGTTGCTCGGTAGCCTTGAGTATAAAGTCGATCGAGCGCTTCGTGAATTTCAAACCGAATCCCGTCCGGATGAGTGTGCTGGCGATACCATTCATCCTCCCAGCGGCGCCAGTGCCGCCCAGACTGAAGGTGAACTAAATCGCCCGTTTTTGGATCTGCCTCAAAAGCCCCGTGACGCGGACACAAATAGGTATCCGTGAGCGTTAGAGCCGGAATTGTTTGGCGACAGTGGGGACACTGAATTTCCGGGCCAAACATCGGGTATTGCAAGGCAACTTCAATCATTTATTTGCGTCCCAACATATTTTCTCTGCAAAAGTGCCAAATAGTTTTATTATATCGCGTATTGACAACCCGCTAATCTGCTAGAAGTATCACGATCGACCAACAAATGAGCAATCTCCACAAACCTCTGCCTGCAATTCCTTCCTATTGGCCAAGGCCGGATCTCTCCCAAGCTGCTTTTGTCGCTGAAGGTGCTGTTGTAATGGGCAGGGTAGAGGTGGCTGCGGGCGCTAGTATCTGGTACGGGGCGGTGGTGCGGGCGGATGTAGAGCGAATTGCGATCGGCTCAAGTACCAATATCCAAGATGGAGCAATTCTGCACGGCGATCCGGGGAAACCGACTGTTTTGGAAGATTTCGTGACAGTCGGACACCGAGCCGTGATTCACTCAGCTTACATTGAACGGGGCTGCCTGATCGGGATTGGGGCGATCGTCCTCGATGGAGTCAGGGTGGGCACAGGCTCTATCGTCGGTGCAGGGGCGGTTGTCACCAAGGACGTTCCCCCTCACACGCTAGTTGCGGGAGTGCCGGCCAAGCGCCTGCGGGATGTCTCTGAGGAAGAAGCAGCCGAGTTGGTGGAACACGCTAAGCGTTACGAAAAGTTGGCTCTGGTTCACGCGGGGAAAGGTTCTGATTTGGGATTTGGTTAGTTGATAAAATAAGATTTTAAGCAAAAAACTATTAGTTTCCAATCGCTTACACCGCGCCAAAAATCCTCACCTTTGAAACATTCCTCGATCGATATTGTGACAACTTCCGCGCTGAAAAAGCGCTGATTTTAAGCGATCGGTAAGGGTCTGGAAAAAAGTGTATCACTTTTTCACGTATCAGATACTTCATCTCCTAAAACATTCGACTCATAAAATCTCCACCATCGGACAAATGAGTCAATTCCAGAAGGAAGGATTGGATTTTTTTTGATGAAACCTGCCGCCCTTGACTCACAACCCTGCCATCAATCACTAAAGCTGGAGTACAGCGCAATCTTAGTCGTTTCACTTCTTCAATATCTGCAATGCAGTTAACTTTTGCGGTGATGCCCAGTTTAGCGATCGCCGTTAAAACATTGTCTTCTAGAAAATGACAACTTTCGTGATGAGTGCGAATAATTTCAACGTCAAATGTATGCATTAGTAAGTTTCTCCAAACAGACATGGCGGAAGTTGATAATCGCAATTTAACGATGACAATAGTTGCTGAATTGTTGCTCCTAGTTTCATCGGTTGAACGGTTGGTGAAGAGTTCCCTTTGACGGTAGATACAAAAGATGAAACTAGGAGCAGTGGCATTTTCAGCGTTTAATCAGTTCTTCAGACTGACTAACTGATGGAGGAGAGAGAGGACAACTGATTGCCGTTGGAGTTAACGCGCAAACTGCTGCATCGGTGGTCTCGAAACAGTTTTGTTTACCAATTTTGTCCAGCAATCCGCTGCGTTCTAACAAGTTTTGAACTTCAGGTTGTAAGCCAGTCAAAAGGAGGCGACAGTCATGTCGTTTCAAATCGCGATAGATGTCTTCCAAGGCCACGATTCCAGTAGTGTCCATATTGGGTACGAACCGCATCCGCAAAATTAGATACTTCACTTCAGGTTCATCCCGCAGGAAGGTAACAAAGCGCTCTGCTGCCCCAAAAAATACAGGCCCATCAACCCGATAAACAGCAATTTGTTTGCTCAATTCAAGGGGTAGACCGGGCGGAAAGGCTTCTGTTTCGGGGATTTTCGCCAAATTGAGCTCGCTCATGCGCTTAATGAATAACGCCCCAGCAGCAATTAACCCGACTTCCACCGCCAGCACCAAATCAAACAGAATGGTGACCATCCAAGTCAGCATCATTACGCCGAAGTCAGAGTAGGTTGCCCGCATCAGTAAGCCGATCGCTTCCCACTCAACCATCCGCACACTCGTCACCATCAAAATTCCTGCCAATGCTGCCAGGGGAACTTGAGCCGCTAAAGGCGCTAATGTCAAAACGATGATTGCGAGTGCAACCCCGTGAATGATTCCAGACAACCGGGTTTTGCCGCCCGATCGCACATTCACCGCTGTACGGGCGATCGCTCCCGTTGCTGGAATACCGCCAAAGAATGGAACCACAATGTTTGCTAAGCCCTGACCAATCAGTTCGCGATCGCTGTTGTGTTTCTCGCTAACAGTCATACCATCGGCAACCACAGCAGATAGCAGCGATTCAATACTGCCCAATGCGGCTAAAGCTAATGCCGGATTAATCAATTCTCGGATCACCCTAAAATCATTGGCGTGGGGAATCCCTTGGGGCATGGGCAACGATTGTGGGATAGAACCAATAGTGGGAACATCGAGGTGAAACAAAGAGGCGATCGTCGTTGCCAGCACCAACCCTACCAATGAACCCGGTATGGCAGTCGTAATCCTTGTCCAAAATAGCTTGGTCAGAATCACCACAGTTGCCAACCCGACTGCCTCTAGGTTTAATCCTTCCCAATGGGTAAGGGTTTGCCAGATGCCCGGTAAAAAATGTTCACTACGGGGCAACTGCAACCCAAAGAAATTATTCAATTGTCCGCAAAAAATAATCACAGCGATGCCGTTGGTAAAACCTGCTGTGACTGGATAGGGAATAAACTTGACCAGTCTACCTAGTTTGGCGACGCCCAGGGCAACTTGAATAATTCCTGCCATTACCCCGGCAATCCACACCTTCTCGATACCATATTGGGTGACAATCCCAATCAGGACTACCGCCATCGCTCCCGTGGGCCCTGTAATCTGCACCGGGGAACCACCAAATACCGCCGCCACGATGCCCGCCACAATTGCCGTGTAGAGTCCGGCTTTGGGTTCGACGCCACTGGCCACAGCAAACGCCAAGGCCAGAGGAAGGGCAACCACGGCAGCAGTCAGCCCACCAGTCAAATCACCTCGCCAATGAGCAAAGGTGCGATCGAACCAAAACCGCAGACCACCCATGAAACCGTTTACTACTGTCATTGAGTTTTAAAATCTCCCTATGTGTGTGAATTTTTATATCTTGCAATATTCAAAGTCTTGCATATAGGTTAACACTCGTGCTAGATTGTGGCAACCAGCAATCCACCAGGGAATTTTTACCCCGCTGCTGCAATAGCCATCATCTACGAGGATTAACCGCCTGCGGTTAATCCTCGTAGATAGTTAAAACTGGATCAAACATATACACCGAGATGGGTTACATTGAACGACCTTTTCTAAATGGGACTGAAGATTCATGTCGGCTTTGGTGCGTTGTCCGCCTTCTCCCTAATTTCCAAAATATTGTTCTTGCTCGATATTTTTCTCGTACAGATGCGAGCGCTCATCTGCAATTTCTGAGGCGATCGCGACCGACGGCATTTTATGCTGTCGTATTCGATTTTATTCCTAATTAAAAAGCGATAAATCCGCACATCCGCTTATTTTTCGTAGAGTAGCAAAGACAATGAATATTAAAATTTTTGATGTCGATCATGGCTTTCGCTCTGCCATTGAAGCCGATGATTATCGTACAGTCCTGATTGACTCTGGCTACAGTTTTCGCAATGGTTTTCGACCGAGCTGGTATTTTCTCAATCATCGAACCCGTCACCTCGATTACTTAATCGTACCTGCTTACACCGAAGATCCTTTTAAAGGCTTCTCTGATTTAATGAGTCATTTATTGGAACATAATTTTTCGATTGATTATTTGATGGCTAATCCATCAATTGATGTAAATAGTGTTCCTGAGTTAGCCGTTCGGAATCCCGGCACGGGGAAAGAGCTAAGACTGTTAAACAAAGTTTATAATGGGCAGACAAATGTAGATCAAAGGATTCATCTAGGGGATGTGACTATTTCTTTTTTCTGCAACCAGTATCCAGAGTTTCTTAACGTTCATAATCTCAGCCTAGTTACCTTCCTGTATGCTCGGGATGTCAATATCATCTTTCCCGGTAATTTGAAGACACAAGGGTGGCACGGTTTATTGCGAAATCCTAAATTTCGCGATCGACTTCGCCAAGTCAACCTATTTGTCGCTTCCAATCACGGACAAGAAGATGGTTACTGCCCAGAAGTATTCAACTATTGCAGCCCCGATCTAATTATCATCCCTAACCACGTTCATCAGCCGCTTGGGGCCGACCGCATCCGTCAGTATGAACGTCATGCCAGGGGTTTGTGGACAACCTTCGGTAAGCAACGAGTGTTAACCACCGGCGATGCCAGAACCATCACGATCAATCAACCGCCAAGTGAATCACTACAGGTAATTACTCAAAAGCACAAAGTCTATTCTATTAGAATCAATAGAAATCGATACCTTAACGCCCCCCGGATTACTCCAGACGGTCACTTGTATGACAGAACATCAGAATGTTAAGATGACCCAAAAAGCTGTAAGGATACTTAGGTAATAGAATGGCATTGAAACCCAGCGATTTTAAAGCAGACCTTTTCAAGGTGTTGTCTAATCCAGTGCGGATTCAGATTTTAGATACCCTGCGAACACGAGAGCGCAGCGTCAACGATATCGCTGACTGGCTGGAAATAGAGCCTTCGTCTATCTCTCAGCAATTAGCCGTGTTACGAAGCAGGAATTTGGTGACAAGTCGCAAACAGGGAAACTTTGTGTTCTATTCCATTCGTGACCGGGCTATATTCAAGATTTTGGATGCCGCGTTAGAAGTATTTAACAACCATCTGGTTGACGTGCGAGATGCCCTGGAACAGTTGCAATAAGAACTAATGGCTGGTTTATAGAAATCAAGGTTTTGCCAATAGACATCTCCAACAAATAATCTCAAGCTTTTTATAGACGTAGGGCGTAGGCAGAGGTGATCTGGGCGCCATATCTTATTTTTCCAAGATGTCGATCGCTGATTATATTCTGCCCCGATAAAGTGGCTTGCTGCAATCTAAAATCTAAAATCTAAATCAGAAACTGGGTTTTTTGTGTAAGTCCTATATATACTATTAAAGCTCTGCCGGAATCCCACCGATCGCCTTTGCTTATAAAAATAAATTATGAACGATCGCACATCCCATCCAAACATCCCCCCACAGGCATGGAAACGTCCTATCGGCCTCGGTTGGGAGAATCCCTATACAGTCCGCTACGCAAGCAATCTCGACGACGGGCCCTGGCACGGAATGCCTCTGGGCGGGTTCGGTGCCGGCTGCATCGGGCGATCGTCCCGCGGCGACTTCAATCTCTGGCACATTGACGGCGGCGAGCACATTTTTCGCAGTTTGCCCGCTTGTCAGTTCAGCGTTTTTGAAGAAACTCAAGGCAAGAAACAAGCTTTTGCACTGTCCACAGAACCGCCTACCGATGGCAGTTTATCTAGTTGGGAATGGTATCCTTGCGAAGGAAGAAGGAAGAAGGAAGAAGGAAGAAGGGAAGAAGAAAAAACCGGGGAAGAGTCTAATTCTTCGGGGAGTTATCATGCTTTGTATCCGCGCAGTTGGTTTGTTTATGAAAATGTGTTTGAGGCTAAATTAAGCTGCGAGCAATTTTCGCCAATTTTGCCGAACAATTATCAGGAAAGCAGTTACCCAGTAGCCATGTTTGAATGGGTGGCACACAATCCTACAGATGCGCCGATTACTCTCAGCATCATGCTGACTTGGGAGAATCTTGTCGGTTGGTTTACTAATGCCAATAAGTCGCCGGAAGTGATGGTACGAGATGATGGTAGTCCTTTTTATGACTATCAACCCAGGTGGGGAGAAAGTGCCGGAAATTTGAATTTGTTGGTGGAAGATTTTCACCGGATCGGTTGCGTGATGACGCGGTTGACTGCTGAGGAGGAAGCGCAAGAGGGAGATGGACAGTGGGCGATCGCAACTATTACTAATCCGGCGGTAGAAGTATTTTATCAAACTCGCTGGAACCCGGCGGGGAATGGCGACGATATTTGGCGCAACTTTTCTGCTGAAGGTTTCTTGGTGGATGACAAAGACGAGACAGCAGCCGCAGCAGGGGAACAGTTGGCCTGTGCGATCGCAGTTCGCTTTACTATTCGACCGGGAAAAACTCGCAAAATCCCCTTTATTATAGCTTGGGATTTGCCCGTTACTGAGTTTGCATCGGGAGTTTGGTATTACCGCCGCTATACGGATTTCTTTGGGCGCAACGGCAAAAATGCTTGGCCGATTATTCGCACGGCGATGAAGCATTCGGATACTTGGCGCGAAAATATTGAAGCTTGGCAAAAACCCATTTTAGAACGGCAAGATTTGTCAGACAGTTTCAAAATGGCTTTGTTTAATGAATTGTATATCCTAACTGACGGCGGTACGCTTTGGAGTGCGGCTGACGAACGCGATCCGAAGGGTCAATTTGGAGTTTTGGAGTGCATTGATTACCGCTGGTATGAAAGTTTAGACGTGCGTCTTTACGGTTCTTTTGCTTTGTTGATGCTGTGGCCGGAATTAGAAAAATCGGTAATTATAGCTTTTGCACGGGCAATTTCTGCGGGTGACGATACGCCGAGAATTGTGGGCTGGAATCAAGCATCGGCTATTAGAAAAGCAGTCGGTGCGACGCCGCACGATTTAGGTGCTCCTAACGAACATCCTTGGGAGAAAACGAATTATACTAGCTATCAAGATTGCAATTTGTGGAAGGATTTGCCTTGCGATTTTGTGTTGCAGGTTTATCGGGATTTCCTGTTGACTGGCGGCACAGATTGTGAGTTTCTGCAAGAGTGTTGGCCGGCAATTGTTGAGGCTTTGGCTTATCTGAAAACTTTTGATGAGGATGGGGACGGAATTCCTGAGAATTCGGGAGCACCGGATCAGACGTTTGATGATTGGCAAATGCGGGGGATAAGTGCGTATTGCGGGGGTTTGTGGTTGGCGGCGCTGGAGGCTGCGATCGCGATCGGCGAAATCTTGGAAGATGCAGCACCGCAGATAATTCCTAACCTTCAAGCAAAGATAGCATTATATCACAGTTGGCTGCTACAAGCAAGACCGAGCTATCAAGAAAAACTGTGGAACGGTCAATATTACCGTTTGGACAGCGAGAGTAATTCCGAAGTTGTAATGGCTGACCAACTGTGCGGTCAATTTTACGCGAAACTGTTAGGATTGCCGGATATTGTGCCACCAGAATGTGCAGCTAGTGCTTTAGAAACTGTGTACGATTCTTGCTTTTTGAAGTTCAACGAGGGCGAGTTCGGTGCAGCGAATGGAGTGATGCTGAATGGTTCGCCGGAAAATCCCAATGCAACTCATCCTTTGGAAGTTTGGACGGGGATTAATTTTGGGTTGGCGGCTTTTTTGGTACAGATGGGAATGGAGGAAAAAGCGTTTAAATTGACGGATGCGGTGGTGAAGCAGATTTATGAAAATGGGTTGCAGTTTCGCACGCCGGAAGCGATTACGGCGGGGGGGACTTTTCGGGCGAGTCACTATTTGCGGGCGATGGCGATTTGGGCGATTTACGGCGTGTTGACGGGTTTTAAAAGATGACAGGACTTACGCATAGGACTAAAGAAACCGGGTTTTTATATAATAGACCTCTTGCAAAAATAACTAGGACGGGCAAGATGCCCATCCCACAAAATTTTTTTTCTTGTGGAATGGGC
>NZ_JAUBWA010000188.1:0-8823 GCF_036702825.1 Microcoleus sp. A003_D6
ATTTATTCGGGGTACAACGAGAGCGCTCAGATTTATCCCCTCTAAATACACAGAGGGACTTCCCGGCTGGTAGTTAAATAATTATGGCTTACAGCTAGATAGTTTTGCTAACCCGAGGCGTTTTCCTGGATTTTATGCAAATTCCCTAAAAAACTCTCCATGCCTTTGTCCGATTCTTCTTCACAACCGCTAAATTCTAGCTTTTCTTTTACCTTTAACACTCAAGATTTTGGTAATTGATGTATAATAATGCAAAGCAAAAAGCAGATTGATTGCAAAAAATACCAAAGTTAAAACAAAGGTAAAAAAAGACGTAAACGACAGCCCAGAAGTCATCGTAAACATCGCGAAAATGATTGAGCAAAGCCCAAAACCGGAAGCAAAAGAACTTAAAATCAGCCACCGCACCTTAGACATAGTTTAATTTAAAAATTAGCAGTAAAATACACTTTGGGCAGCTACCGATGAGTGCCAAATGATACTTATTACTATATAGCGGAATTGCTCACTTCCGCAAAGGGAAAAACGACTGCTTTCCTAAAAAGGTTTGAATTCTACAGAAAAATACAGCCCGCGCTCTTGTAAACTCCTGTTGCTCGACTTAATATCAATCAAAGGAATTCCCCAGCCTCCGCGAACATTCCACCTCTCACCGTACTGCCACCGCAAGCCCAATCCCGCTGACAGCAAAGTATTCGCTTCTATGGCCGCAATTCCCCCGCCCTGAGTCCACACATTCCCAAAATCCACAAACGGCGTTACCTGCAAAACTCCTTGTTTGTCGCCGGTGCGCAAAATCGGATACCGCAACTCGGCTGAACCAAAAATCCCGCTATCGGCAAGCAAAGCATCCTGACGGTAGCCCCGCACCGTGTCCGAACCCCCCAAACCAAATTGTTCGATCGGCAAAAGCCCTCCCCCAGCCAACTGCACATCCGATCGCACCACCAGCAGCGTCTGGGGAGCCAACAACCGCACGTACTGCAATTGACCCCGCCACGCCAAAAATTGACCGTCAGGCTCACTGCGGCTCACCGTAGCGCCAAATGCTCCCACTCCCAAACTGAACTGCGATCGCGCCGCCAAGACATCTCTCTCACCCCTCTGAGTAAAATCCTGAAACAGCCTCAGCGCCGAAACCCGAGTTCTCCCGCGAGCATCCGCTCCCGGCGACAGCGGAAAATCCTCACCCAGCAAAGATGTATCGCTTTCTCGCCTGCTGGCACCAATCCCGATCGCGATTTCTGTTCTCGGAGTTTGCACGATCGGCTGGCGGTAAGCCAACTCGTAACTGCGGCTCGACGCCTCAATATCCAGCGCGTCAAACGGCGACTCAACAATATTGCTTTTGCTCCTGCTGAGCTGAAAACTCACAGTACCGTTGCGCGAATTCACTGGCAACGTGTAACTCAAATCGACAGCATTGCTACCCTGAGTATTTGTATAAACCAAACTCGCACTATCTCCCAAACCCAACAAATTAGCCTCGCGGACTTCCGCGCCGCGCCGCCAACTCCCCACACTCGGAGAGCGAGAATTGTCAGTAAAAATGCTGGCTTGAAAAGTTCTTGCTTCTTTGACTCGGACTAAGAGCAAATTAAAACCCGCACGAGAACCCGCTTGCAGTTCCGCTGAGATGTTTTCGATTTGCCCGCTAAGTTGCAGCAATTGCAGAGCTTCTAGCAAACGCTTTTCGTTCAGCGGGCCTCGTGTTGCCAGGGCTAATCGGCTTCTGACGTAGTTAGAATTCAGCCGCCTAGTCCCAACTACATTTATACTTTCTAGCTTGCCTTCGATCGCTAATATTCTGACAACTGAGCCGGAGAGGGTTTGCGGCGGAATCAGCGCTCCCGAAGTGATATAACCTTTGCTGATGTAGAGTTGACTCACAGCAGAACGAGCTTGCAGCAGTTGAGCAAAAGTCAGCGGGCGGCCTATAAAATCTTTGAGTACAGCATCTAATTCTTCTTTGCTAAAGACGGTGCTGCCAACAACTTCAAATCGATCGACCTTTATTAGGAATATTTTATAGTTATTTGGAATTGCGTCGGCAGCGCCCGATCGCAATTCCAAAGAATTAAATTACTTTATCACTTTTTTTAAATAATTTAATTCGTTAATTCAACACAAAGATGCTTGACAAAATGAAAACTTTGTGTATTAGTAAAGAACCCCTGAAAAAAGCTCCGACCTCCCCAAGCTAGCGCTGTAGGTCGGCGGAGCATTCTATCAAAGCTATCATCTGAGAAATAGGTGAATTTTGATAGAAATTACTACATTTTATTGAGCTGCGATCGCAATTCTTCCAACTCAGCGTCAATCACCGGACTCGACTCCGAGGTAGTAGGAGTAGTAGCAGTTTTACCCGCTGCCGGCAATTGACCTTGAGACACAGAACCCCCGGTCAGTTGAGCTTTCATCTGAGCCAACTCGTCGTCAACATCACCACCGCTTTCGAGCAAGCGGAACTGTTCCTCTAAATTGCTGCCACCGGCCGCCAGTTCTGCCGAAGCTCCCGCGCGAGCTTCTATCTGCAAAACTTTTTCTTCCATGCGATCGAAAGCTGCCATCGAACTGCCAGTATTCAAGGTGCCAATGGTATTGTTGAGCTGTTCCTGAGCCTTAGCAGCGGATATCCTGGCTTTGAGCATATCCTTCTTAGTCTTGGCTTCGGAAATCTTGCTCTCCAAACCGATCAAGTTGCGCTTGAGACTTTCCACCTGACCCGATTGCTGTTCCAGACTCGCTTTCAGGGTAGCGGCCGTTTCAGCGTGAGACTTTTTGCGAACTAGCGCTTCCCGGGCCAAAGTCTCGTCTCCTTTTTGCAGGGCTAGCTGAGCGCGCTGCTGCCACTGGTTAGACTGAGATTCAGCTTGATTGTACTGAGTCTGGGTGCGCTTTTGAGTGGCGATCGCGCTGGCAACGGCCTGACGCAACTGCACCAAGTCTTCCTGCATATCCGTAACGGACTGTTCTAAAATCTTTTCCGGGTCTTCAGCTTTGTTGACAAGATCGTTAAGATTGGCTTTGACGACTCGGCTAATGCGGTCAAATAATCCCATAATGCTATTTTTCCTGGGTGAGGTGTACGAAGTAGGCGGAAAGCAGGCTTGATAGCCCTAGCCCGCAGTTGTGAAATTCACTCTTGTCAGATTTTTAGTGCGATTTAGTTTTTGGCAATTTTTGCAGACAGATAAATCCAGTTTAAAGCGATCGAGTAATGTGATGCAGGCAAGCTCATTCATGCACCTATCTACTGAGTTTAACTTCGATCCGGGAATTACCCAACACGTTTCGACCTATCTCTAGCTGCGCTGTTGAGAAGTTTTTGCTCATCCAAACTATTGTTGTGCACGCGGGCGTTCAGGATGCGGGCGGCTCGCCGGATGGCAATTGGGGTGTATTCTTGCCCGGAAGCATTTGTGCTTTCATCGCCGCCAACTCAGTATCCACATCGCCGGCACCTTCGAGAGAGAGAAACTTCTTTTCTAAATCATTAGTTCCGAGTTCTGCGATTGCTTCGGAGCGAGCTTCTAGCTGCATGACTTTCTCTTCCATCCGTTCAAACGCGCTCAAAGCGCTGCCGCTATTGAGATTGCCCATCATTTCTTGAAGCTTTTCCGACGATGCAGCGCTTCTTGCTCGGGCAATGTACATATCTTTTTTAGATTTTGCCTCAGAAATTTTACTTTCGAGCGCCCGCATATTTTCTTTAAGTTGAGTCACAACAGCGTTCTGCTGTCCGAGACTGGCTTTCATCGCCGTTGCCGTTTCTTGATAAGATTTTTTGCGCGTCAGAGCTTCCCGCGCCAAATTTTCCTCGCCTTTTTGCAAAGCTAGCTGCGCCCGCTGGTACCATTCTGCGGCTGTAGACTCAGCTTGGGAACACTGGCGTTCGGTGCGTTTTTGAGCTGCAATCGCCCCTGCCACAGCTTGTCTGAGCTGCACTAAATCTTCCTGCATATCCATTACAGCCTGTTCCAGAATTTTTTCTGGGTCTTCGGCCGCCCCGACCAAACTGTTAATATTGGCTCGAATCACTCGCCATAGGCGATCGAATAATCCCATTTTGCCTGTCTCCCGATTTTATTAAATTTTAGATTTAGGACTGGGAATTGACAATTAAAAAACCAATTTTGTGTTAGACAAAACATTCCTCATTGTCTAGCTTTGTCTAACAATTTAGTTAAAGTTTTTCACCCTTTACCAGAAAAAATTGGTTTAAAGCCTCTCCCTTGCAGGGAGAAATTAAAAGAAGACTATTCAATACTCCAATCCTCGGACTTCCAGGTAGAGGCGGTGCGCTGAGCGGAGTCGAAGCGTCGCTATCAACTGCGTCGCCCTGAGCGTAGTCGAAGGGTCAACTGTCAACTGTCAACTGCGTCGCCCTGAGCGTAGTCGAAGGGTCAACTGTCAACTGTCAACTGAACCTTTACCTAATTTATGGCTGATAGTATTGCGGCTTCACCCCTTTTTCTTGGAGTTCTTTCACCAAACGTTCTGCTGAGGCAGCATCGTTCAAAGCCCCCATTTGGATCTTGACACCCTTTGAGAAGTTTCGCACGTAGGCATCAGGAACTGCGGTTCTGGCTTGCTGCAACGATTTTTCGTCGGTGTAATCGGTGACAACGTAATAGAAACCGTCGGCAGCCCGTGTCGGCCTTCCCAGCGGGGCTGCTGTCGCCTGGGCTGCTGTCGCCGGGGATGCTGTCGCTGAGGCTGCGGCTGTCGGCTGGGCTGGGGAGGGTGTTGGAGGCAGTGTCGGCAGTGTCGGGACAGGCTGGGAGGCGCTGGGGCTGGGACTGGGAAGCAAAGCCGTACTGAGATTGTTGAGTCCTTGTTCCCTGCCTCTGGCTGGGTTGCCGTCTTCTGTAGGTATCGGGACAGCCGCGCCAGGGCCTGGAGGCGCTGCCGGATTGGGCGGGATTGATGCTTTTGGCGACGGGGAAGCAATCGGGCTGGCTGTCGGCTTGACATTGCTCAGAGTGCTCAAATCTAGCTCGACAAATTCCTTGGATGCCAGATTTGGAGCTTTCGGCAGTTCCTTGGTGCCGGTATCTGATGTGGCGGTAGTAACTTGACTGTCGCTGGCCCCGGGCGCGGTACGATCGACCAAACGGTTCAGCCCGGCCATTTTCACCAGACTTGACGGGTGCATGACGGCGTAGCCCAAAGCTGTGCACGACAGCAGAAACAGCAGCATCGAACTCAGTCCCAGGGGAGTTAACAAACTGGCGGCTAAACTGCGTTCGACCGCAGGCTCGGCTGTTTGCTCGTCCAAACTTTCGATCAGTTTTTCGCTTGATTCGAGATACTTGTTGGGTGCCAAGCCACTGCTAGATAATTTTGTGCCACCCCTGGTAGTTGCTAGCGGGGCATCGCCCTGAGTGCCGGCAAGGGATAGGGGCAGCGATAGCGGCTGCTGGGTTTCCTCCGCAGTCTCCGGCGCCAAATTTTGGGCTAGCTGTTGCTCGGTTGTGGCTGTTTGCTTGCCGGTACGAACTGAGGGCGACACCCACTGTTCGGCGCGCCGCCTGTGCCTTCTATATGTTGTCAGTTCTGCTTCTAGATTTACATCTAGACTCCCCAGGACTGCTTGCAAAGCAGGCTTGATTGGGGTTGAAGAGGATTGATGATTTGGGGATTCCACCGAAGAACGCTTACTCATTAGCAAAACTCCTACCGCCTCTGAATTAATTTTAATGTTTTGATTGTAGAGATAAACAAGAAGCTTGAAAACTTGCCTATTTTAATGACTAGCTACTTTTGGCGTCAATGCAACAGGGGCCCGAGCGCCTGCTGTCGATCGCCGTCCGCTATCTTTTCATTTTCCTTTTAAAACTTAATTGTTGCTGTGTCCCAAAAGCTGATTGCCGAGACTGCAAGCAGCTTTTTGTATCTGGAGATACCGCTTATTTCTAACCTCTCATTGTTGTGCCGCATTTGTACTTTTTCTTGATCCCTGACAGGCTTATAAACTTTTAAGCTGTGTTTTTACCTATACCATGAGTCTACACTGAGCTTATTGTTTCTATATATAACGAGATTATAAAGAATTTATAAAATTTAATTACTGTCCGGGGATCGCTATAACCCAGACAGCATAAAGGCTGGAATGCTTTAAACCCTGCTGGCTCTACATTGGAGAATTAGAGATGAAAATGGTTTACCTAAGAACGTTTTATGAAAACCCAATTAACTTCTGCTTGCCGTCACTGCCGCCACTATACCCCAGAGGGGAGACGCGGGGGTGTTTGCGAGCTGCTGAGCGTTCCGGTTCAAAGTCAGTGGAAAGCTTGTTCTTTAGCGGTTTCGGCTTTTGGGCTATCTTGGGAAAACATAGAAGAAATTGAACTGTGGCAAGAACAGACTGTAACTTTGCAGGAGGCTGCCGTCACTCTTGCTGAGCGCAATGCCTGCCAGCTTACAGGCACAACGTTAACGGAAAAAGCTTCAGCGGCCGTCTCGGTCTAGTTAGTCAGCAGCAGGACAGCTCATACCATTTTCGATTTTCGATTTTTGATTGGGGAATCATTGATGAGTATTATAGTTTGGATCTGGCAAAGCAGTTTCATTCTTTTTGGGCAAGGGTATCGCTACTCAAACTTTTGGACGATCGGGTAAATTCGACTTTAGCAACTCATTGAAATCTGTAGCATCTGTAATAGGAATGAGGGAACAAAAAAACTCATTTCTCGATCGAGCTATGGCAGCCAAGGATATTGACTAAAATCAGGTTGCCGTTTTTCCAAAAAGGCTTGTTTGCCTTCGGCGCCTTCCTGGGTCATATAGTACAGCAAAGTGGCATTTCCAGCCAGTTCTTGCAGACCGGCTTGACCGTCGCAGTCGGCATTAAAAGCGGATTTCAAACAGCGAATCGCGATCGGACTTTTTTCTAAAATTTCCCGAGCCCACTGAATGCCTTCTAATTCGAGTTGTTCGACGGACACGACACAGTTGACCAAACCCATTTCTAGGGCTTGCTGCGCGCTGTACTGGCGGCACAAAAACCAAATTTCTCGGGCTTTTTTCTGACCGACAACTCTAGCGAGATAGCTAGCTCCGAAACCACCGTCGAAACTGCCTACTTTGGGGCCTGTCTGTCCGAAAATAGCATTGTCAGCAGCGATCGTCAAGTCGCAAATTAAGTGTAAAACATGACCGCCGCCGATCGCGTAACCTGCAACTAAAGCAATTACAACTTTGGGCATCGATCGAATCAACTTCTGCAAGTCGAGCACGTTCAAGCGGGGTATGCCACCTTCGTCTACATATCCCGCCGCACCCCGCACGCTTTGGTCGCCGCCGGCACAAAAGGCGTATTTGCCGTCTGTATGAGGCCCCGCACCGGTGAACAAAACAACGCCGATTTTTGTGTCTTCGCGCGCATCAGTAAAGGCATCGCACAGTTCCTGCACGGTTTTGGGACGAAAAGCGTTCCGTTTGTGAGGTCGATTGATGGTAATTTTGGCGGTGCCGCCACTTTTGTGATAGAGAATGTCTTCGTAGGTTTTGGCGGTGTGCCATTCAATTTCCATAGTCAATTGATTTGAGATTTGAGATCGAGCTAGGTGCATTAAGGCTAAGGCAGCGACAAGTCATTCGATTTTAGATTTTAGATTTTAGATTTTGGATTGATTCCACGGATAAATCACGTGGCGGGTACCATCAAGAAATTCTTGGTCGCTTTTAGATTTTAGATGGATTCGGTTCAATGAGATACAAGGGTCGATCGACTCTTGCCCAAAAAATAAAGCGGGACTTACGCAGAAACCGGATTTTTCACCAAAATACGCCATGCAGCGCTGCATGAATCGGTTAAAAACCCAGTTTTTGAGTGGCTTGGCGCGCAATTCGCGTCTAAAATCGAAAAAGCGTCAAATCCTCTTCCCTCTTTCGCAGTCTTTATACTGCGAATAAATTTATATCCGCTGCATTATTTGCGGAGTAAAATACCCAGCAGGTGCTTTGCTGCTTTGACAAGTACCGGATCGCGGGACTCGAATTCGCTGGGTGCGAGTAAAGCTTGAACTTCGGCAAAAGCTTCTGAGTCGAGGGTTCCTTCTTTAGTAAATAAAGTGTCTATGGCTGCAACGTGTCTGGAGTCGAGGCCGAGTCGGTTTCCCATCGACTGTAAGTACATTTGCTCGCGGAGGTCGATGTGTCCGTCTGCGGCTGACATTTCGTAGCCGGAAACGATAAGCAACAGCTTTTCTGATTCTGAGAAGAAAGCTGTCAGGGTTAGCAATTCCGTGGGGTTGAAGTAAACCTGCTGTTTGGAGATGCCTTTGACAAGGCGCTGAATTAGTTCTACCCGATCGGGGTCGCCGCTGGCAAAGGCTTTGAGAGTCTTTTGCAGCCGTTCTTCTTCTTCAACGGCGATCGTCCTGTCAATAATCATCACTCCGCGCAGGATGGAAATTAGGGCAGTCAGGAAGATGACTAAAGGAGTGATATCTTGTTCGCGGAGCTTTTGCCGGCTAATCCGAGACAACAGCTCAACAACTTCAGTGCTGATTGTGGTAGTGTCCATAATTAAAAATTACTGTCGATTGGGATGCGGTATGACTTTATTTCTCGATCTAAAGTGTTTTTAGTTAGGTAAGTATGCCATAAATTCCCCAAAAAAAACTTGTTTTATTAGCGATCGTACTTATTGTATCCGCAGCCAGTGGATAAGTAAGACTATAGTGAACGAACCTGACGGTCAACTGAGTACAGTTAGACCGCAGGCATTCGTCACAAGTTAAGCTAAGGAAGCATTTGTCAATCAGCAATTATACTCAAAATTTACTCAGATTTTGGGTGGAAAACTGAGATTTG
>NZ_JAUBWA010000189.1:0-8651 GCF_036702825.1 Microcoleus sp. A003_D6
CCCAATGCCCAATGCCCAATGCCCAATGCCCAATGCCCAATGCCCAATGCCCAATGCCCAATGCCCAATGCCCAATGACTAATGACTAATGACTTCTTCAAATCAGAAACCGAATAGTTACATAAACAGCCGCACTTATTAATTGCAGTGCCATCACCGGAAGCCCGTAACGCAGAAAAGTTTGAAAAGAAATGCGGCGCCCGTGCAGTTCAGAAATTCCCGCCGCCACTATATTAGAAGAAGCTCCTACCAAAGTGCCGTTTCCGCCTAAAGTTGCTCCGTACATCATCGCATAAAACAGTGGCAGCACAGCAGGTGGAAACTGCCCTGCAAAATCCGGAGCCAGCACCTCTGCTGGTGCCATCCCGATATTGACAACATACTGTTTTAGCAGTGGCACCATCGCCACTACCAGCGGAATATTTGGCACTACGCTCGACATCAAACCCACAAAAAATAACAAAACTAAAGAACCAAGAAAAATATTTTTACCTAAAATCACTGCTAATATTCCAGATATATTGCCGATTACTCCGGTTTTTTCCAAACCGCCAATCAGCACAAAGATAGACATAAAAAATAGCAGCGTACTCCAATCTAAATCCCGCAAAATATTATTAACAGAATCAAGTTGGGAATGGTGGGCTAAAAGCATTGCCAAAGCAGCCCCCAACAAAGCAACGGCTGCCGGTGAAATAGGCACGGGTAGAGACTCTCCTATGACAAAAAATGTCAGCACGAAAGCTATAATTAAGCCGCCCACTGCTAAGACTCGCGGGTGATTGATTTTTGGATGCGGCAAATGTTCCAAATCGTCTAAATTTTTGTGCCAAATTTCACGGAACAGCCAAGGCAACATAACTAATATAACTGCTAATGCGATCGCCCCGCCCAAACTTAACTTTAGCAGGTAATCTGCAAAGCTCATGTTAATAGCATCGCCGACAATGAATGTCGCCGGATCGCCCACGATTGTCAGCAGTCCCGAACTGTTAGCCACAAATACCATTAAAATTAGTAACGGCACAAAATCTACACCGACTTCTTCTGCCATTGGCGGAATTAATGGTGCTAGCAGCATGACTGTCGTGGCATTGGGCAAAACTGCACAAATTGGCGTAGTAATGGCGACAATACCCAGCAAGAGATTTTTGCCTTTTCCTTTCGCCAAAAGAACCATTTGAGTTGCCAAGTATTCAAATACTTTGGTAGGCTCAAAGGCTCTCACCATTACCATGACTCCGAAAAATAAGCCCAGCGTGGCGTGACTCCGACCGATATATTCGATCGCGTTGTTTAACGTCATCACATGGGTAAAAACCAGAATCACCGCTCCCAGAAATGCCGCAACTGTTAGGTGTATCCATTCTGTAATTATTAAGAAAACTACACATATAAATGTTGCCGTAGCGATCGCAGCTTGCACGTTTTCCATTTAGTCCCCTGAAAAATTTAAATTTTAAAATTTAAAATATTTATCGTCACAAAATTATACTACTTTATGGCTATTCTGTCAATAAGTTTAAGTGCTGGTTTTGGCAGCAACAAGCTGGGATCGAGCGCTCGACAGAGATCCAGCACAGGAAAAAAATCACCTCAAAACTACTTCTTTTGGGAGGGTCGCGATCGCCCGAAGTTTGGTATGGCGATCGGGCCCTCGCTCAACTACAATGAAGCATGGGCAATATCTGCCAAACTTCACCCCCACGCCGACATCATGGACTACAGCCAAGTGCTCGCCGACAAAACCGATACTATCGTCAAAAACTGGATTGAAGCAGTACGCTTGGATCGGAAAATTGAAAGTGCTGAGGCCTTACCGCACTCAGCGATAGAAAATCACATACCTTACCTGCTGGCGGCGATGGCCACAGTGCTTTCCGAATATCAAAACAGCGAAATAAAACTAATAATTGAAGCCAGTTTAGATCACGGATTTCTCAGAGCCGAACAAGGCTACGACGCCGCAGAAGTAGCCCGGGAATACCATTTATTGCGTCAAGTAATATTCTCCCACTTAGAAGCCGAATTGCTAGCAGGAAGCGCCGCAGAAGTATTCAGAGCTTTTCGGCTGATAGATGCCGTAGTAGACGAAGCAATTGCCCAGTGTTTCGATAGCTACGTCGCTCAGAGGCTGCGGGAACTCGAACAAATCCAAACTCAGTTAAAACTCACCAATCAAGAACTCTCTCGCCTCGTCAGCGTCAACCAAGAAAACGTCTACCATTTAGCTCACGAACTCAAAACTCCCCTCAACTCAATTATCGGTTATTCCGAACTGTTTTTGCGCCAAGAAAAATGGCAATCCGAAATCAAAGATACCCTCCCCGGCATCGAACACATCGAGCGAGTATTGCGCAACGGCAGACAGTTGCTGCGCCTGATTAACGACGCCCTAGAACTTTCTCGCGCCGATGCCGGAAAAATTAAACTTCACCTGCGGCAAACTAATGTACGATCTGTAATTAACACCGTAGTAGAAATGATGCAGCCAATGGCTGATGCTAAAGGACTAAAGCTCACTGTTACCAGCGACTGCGCCCCAAAACAAGTAATCGCCGACTCTCAGCGGCTGCAACAAATTGTTACCAACCTGCTGAGCAATGCCATTCGCTATACAGAATTCGGTACCATCGAATTAAGCTGCCACCCTGCTGGAGAAGAAAATTGGGCGATCGCAATTACAGATACCGGCATCGGCATCGCCCCCGCAGATACCAACCGCATATTTGACCCCTTCTTTCAAGCAGGAGAAGCCGGCAAACAGCACTTTTCCCCCGACAGCACCGGTCTGGGATTAGCAATAGTATCGCGGCTCGTCACGCTGCTGCAAGGCAAAATAGAGCTAGTATCAGAAATAGGAGTCGGCTCAACTTTTACAGTGATTCTGCCCCTAGAAGTTAAAATCCTCCAAGAAGTAAGCTAAACATTAAGTTCAAATTTCCACATCCGAAAATCCTATGCCCGCAGCCAACATTAGCCCTTCCACAACAGCCTTTCCCCTCACCGCCGTAGTCGGGCAAGAAGCAATCAAATTAGCCCTGCTGTTAGCAGCAGTCGATCCCGGATTGGGAGGAGTGGCGATCGCAGGCCGCCGCGGCACAGCAAAATCAGTAATGGCCCGCGCCTTGCACTCCCTACTGCCACCAATTGAAATTGTTAAAGACTCTTTTTGCAACGCCGAACCTAATGATATTGCAGAAAAGGCATCTTTTCTATTAGAAGAAAGCGGGCAATATCCCCACAATACCGATACTAATTCCCCAGATAGTGAAATAATTCCCACACCATTCATTCAAATTCCCTTGGGTGTCACTGAAGACAGACTCTTAGGTTCAGTCGATGTCGAACAATCTGTAAAATTCGGTCAAACCGTATTTCAACCAGGACTATTAGCCCAAGCAAATCGAGGCGTACTTTATGTAGACGAAATCAACCTCCTCGATGACAACATTTCCAACCAATTGCTAACAGTATTAACCGAAGGGCGGAACCAAATAGAGCGCGAAGGTATCAGCTTTCAACACCCCTGCAAACCTCTATTTATTGCCACCTACAACCCAGAAGAAGGGCCGCTCAGAGAACATTTGCTCGATCGCATCGCGATCGTACTTTCAGCCGACGCAGCACTCGAACTAGAAGAAAGAGTCTATGCAGTAGAACAAGCTTTATCCTACTCCAGCTCCCCCCAAGAATTTCTCAATCAATACGCCGAAGACACCGACAACCTCAAAACCCAAATCATCCTAGCCAGAGAATGGCTCAAAGATGTCAGCATTAAACACGAACAAATAGCCTACCTAGTAGAAGAAGCCATCCGCGGCGCAGTTCAAGGACACCGCGCCGAAATATTCGCAGTCCGTGTCGCCAAAGCCGCCGCCGCCATCGAGGGACGCACAGAAGTTAACGCCGAAGACCTGCGCCGCGCCGTAGAACTCGTCATCGTACCCCGCGCCACCATCATCCAATCTCCCCCAGACGAAAACCCGCCTCCTCCCCCCCCGCCACCGCCTCCCCAAAACGAACAAGAACCAGAAGAAGACGAAGACGATGAAGAAGAAGACAAAGAAGACGAACCTCCAGAAGAACAAGAAGAGACTAGCATTCCCGAAGAATTTCTGTTCGACCCCGAAGGCGTAATTCTCGACCCCAGCGTGCTTTTCTTCGCCCAAAATGCCAACCGCCAAGGCAAATCGGGAAGCCGCAGCACCATTTTCTCCGAAGATAGAGGCCGTTACGTCAAGCCAGTATTGCCCAAAGGCCCCGTCCGCCGCATCGCCGTTGACGCCACCCTCAGAGCCGCCGCACCCTACCAAAAAGCCCGCCGCCAAAGGAATTCCGACCAGGAACCTACCGCAAGCGAGATCCCAAATCGAGAGAAGCGCGTATTTGTGGAACAGGGAGACATTCGGGCGAAGCGCTTGGCCAGAAAAGCTGGAGCTTTAGTCGTATTTGTCGTCGATGCTTCGGGTTCGATGGCCCTCAACCGGATGCAGTCGGCCAAAGGTGCAGTCATGCAGCTACTGACAGAAGCTTATCAAAGCCGCGACCAAGTTGCTTTGATTCCCTTTCGCGGAGAACAAGCAGAAGTGCTGCTACCGCCGACTCGCTCGATAGCTTTGGCCCGCAAGCGCTTGGAACGGTTGCCCTGCGGCGGGGGTTCCCCCCTGGCTCACGGTTTGACTCAAGCAGTGCGGGTGGGAGTCAACGCGCGGCAGTCTGGAGATATCGGTCAAGTTGCGATTGTCGCAATTACTGACGGGCGGGGGAATATTCCTTTGGCTCGTTCTTTGGGGGAACCGATTGTAGATGGAGAAAAGCCAGATATTAAAGCTGAATTGTTAGAAATTGCTGCCAAAATTCGCGGGTTGGGAATGCAGTTGCTGGTGATTGATACCGAGAGCAAGTTTATTTCTACTGGCTTTGCGAAGGAGTTGGCCAAGACTTCTGGCGGGAAATACTATCACTTGCCGAAAGCTACCGAACAGTCGATCGCAGCTATGACTAAAAATGCTCTGCGCGACGCGATCGGCTAAAATCCCGATCTCCGCGTTTATCTGCTGTTAAAAATCCAAAAATTAGACTTTTTGCCAAAAGTCTAATTTTTAACTCTGACTCTCCGGCGACTCACAGCCAGCGAACCCGCAATTAAACCCAAACCTACCACCGTCGAAGGCTCAGGAATTTTCACGGGCCGAGGCACCGGGCTTACCGTTCCCGGGCTCGGGCTTGGAGAAGTTGTACCTTGGCGGAGTTGACCGATATCAGCCAGCAGCAAATTGTCTGAACTCTGCCATGTAGCAGCGGTAGAAACGGCTCGGACATTAGCTGCAACGGCAGATTGACCGCCGGAAATAACGACAGCAGCCAAGAAAATTCCGGCTGTAGGTGGCAATAATTTGCGATCGAAAAAGGTGGACATTGGACATTACCTGTTTAGCATTTTGTCGATCGAACTCGATCTCTCGATTGTTAATTTTTTGGGCATTCCCTGTCTGAGCTAAGCTGTTGCGGCATTTAAACTACACAGTCAAAATTTGATAAAGTTCTTGTGGGGTGGGCCAGAAAGCCCGCACAAAAAATGCAATTTAGATGTAGAACAGCTTACCTTGGCAACTAACCAAACCGATTTGAGATTTTAGATGATTGCAGTTTCCTGTCCCTAGTTTCAACTCGCGTCGCAAATCAAAAACCTAAAATCAACTGCGGCCCCTACCTCTAGCATAGAGTCCTCAATCCCAAATCGTAAATCCCAAATCCAAAATTGATTGAGCTCACTTATCTGCGATTCGATCGACTTTAAGTTTGCCCCTCGCCGCAGATAGCGCCTGCCCTATAACCTTAATTATAGCTTTGCCGCGACGCGCAACGGTGCAATAGGGCGATCGTCCCGAGACAACAGCGACACGGCACAAACTTGTATGCAGTCGATTATACACAATCGCTCTCTGCTTTGAAGCGATCTTACCCCCGTTCTTTATCAAATCTTTAAACTCTTTCAGGTTTTGCAAACAAACTGTAAAGCTGTCAAAATATAGATAGCAATTCTCAGCCCTAATTAGGTAAATCCTCGTGAGTAACACTAGCAATTTCCGCGAAGCCGTGCGCGAGGCCAAAAACCAAGCGCTGGTAGGCCCCAACGTCATCGCCAACGCTCTCCCCTTTGTCGGCGGCGGACTCGTCTTAACTGCGGTAGGCGCCTACGGCGGCCTCGGAGTGATCCGCAACTACCCGGCAATCTTCTTTCCCACCTTCATCGCCGCGATCGTCGTAGAATTAATTCTGTTCTTCGTCGCCCGCGGTGCCGCCGAACAAGGCAACAAAAATACGGCTTTGCCCCTGCTGGCAACCTACAGCCTGCTTTCGGGCTACACCCTCAGCGGATTGGTATTTACAGCCCTCAGAACCCAAGGCGTCGGCATCTCCGGAATCGGTTTTGCAGCACTCGGCTGCGGCATTACCTTTATCGCCGCCCGCCAAATTGGCTCCAACCTTTCTGAACAAGACGGCATGGCCCTCACCAAAACTATCAGTTTAGGTGTCATTGCTTTGTTAGTCGTTGTTGGCGGTCAGTTTCTGCTCTCTCTATTTGGCATCTACACCCCAACTTGGTTGGAAATTGGCATTTCCGGCATCGGCGTATTTCTGTTCGCCGGCGCTGCGATCGTCGATTTTTACATATTACCCCGCAGCTACCGCGACGACCAGTATTTACCCGCCGCTCTGTCGATGTACTTGACATACATCAACTTGTTCATCTTTATTCTGCGCCTGCTGATTGCTCTCAACGGTCGCGATTAATTGAAACTTTAGCTTGTTAAAAAAAACTGCGGCTCGATCGAGCCGCGGTTTTTTTATTAAGTTTAGGAACTAAGATAGTGCTGGTGGCGTCTGCTTTCAGAATTAGTGATATTACTCCGCCCTAAAAGGGCAAAGCTTCTAAACCTCACGATTTAGATTTTCTGGTTGTTTCCTTACGGTTTTTCACCCACTATCTAGATATGTAGTTACCCGCATATCCCCGACGCTCTGATTGCCCAGACAGTTTCCTTTCCCGACCATCCATCGGTACAAATGCCAACCAGTTTATATCGTTTGGAGGCCCCGGCTTATGCCTGACTTTTACTCTCAAGATATCCGTTGTTTGCTTTCGGTATACACACTCTAACACAAAGCCGTCCTCAATGACGGGGTTTTCAACCCAATTTTCTGATAAAAAATCCATAGGAAAACATTCATGTACTTAAAATATGAAGATATCAGAAGAGTCAGCGTAGAAATCACTTCCAGGTGCAATGCAGCTTGCCCGCAGTGTCCCCGCACCGACAACCCGATTTTGCCGGGGGCGGAATTAAAGATGGAGGATATTGAGAGAATTTTCCCACAAGAGTTTTGTTCTCAATTGGATTGTGTCTATATGTGCGGCAACTACGGCGATGCTATGACTAGCAATACCACAATTCCGGCGATCGAGTATTTGCACCGCATGGGAGTTCCTCATGTTTCCCTGTACACCAACGGTAGCGGACGCAATCGCGACTGGTGGCAAGCCCTGGCAAAGGCGATGACAGGAGAAGACGATCGCGTAATTTTTAGTATCGATGGGTTGGCCGATACTAACAGCATTTACCGCCAAAATACCAACTGGGACAGGATAATGCAATCTGTTAATGCCTTTATCCAAGCAGGCGGAAAAGCTGTATGGCACTACTTGATATTTGAACACAACCAGCACCAAGTAGAAGCAGCGCGAGATTTAGCCAAACAACTAGGATTTGTCGAGTTTGTACCGAAAGCTACCTCTCGTTTTGTGGCGAAAGAGATTTATGACAAAGAGTCCGCAAATGAACAGCCTCAGAAGGCAGAAAACTCTCAGGTAGATGCTAAGAGCGATCGCCCAAACCAACCAGCAACAGCTAATGTAGCAGCCCCTCAAAATCAAACACAGACGGCTGTTGGGTTGCACAAACAAGCTGAGGAATGTTTGAAACAAGGACAGCTCTCAGAGGCGATCGCAGCCAGCCAACAAGCCCTAAAAATTCAACCTAATTTTGCAGCAGCCTGGAAAACTTTAGGCAACGCTTTTCAAGGTTTGGGGAAGATGCAAGCAGCAGCAGACTGTTACGCCAAGGCACTGCAAATCCAACCTAATTTTCCCGAAGTTTATGCTAATGTCGGCAGTCTTTACGCTCAACAGCAACAGTGGCAGCCAGCTAGTGCTTATTACCAAAAGGCGATCGAGCTTAAACCCAATTTTGCCGGAGCTTATCGCAATTTAGCTCAAGTGTTGACACAGTTGGGGCAACCTGAAAAAGCAAATTATGCTTGGTATCAAGCTCTAGCTATCGAAACCTCTCAAGCACCAGAACCAACTCATTCTGTCCCATCAAAGCCAGCCAGCGAAGAACTCCAACCCCCATCGTTGGAACAATATAAAAATCCACAGGGAGACCAATTTATCCAAGCTGTAGAAACATTTGGTAGCCTAAACAATTACTACCGAAATGTAGAAATTAGCTGTCAAACTCAAGCCACCAAAGAGATTTTTATCAGTTTTGAAGCGGAACTCTGGCCTGGGTGCATCTCACTTTGGCAAATATATCAAATTGAAAGTTGACCGTTGAGGTAAGCACAGCGAAGAGAAAGGATAG
>NZ_JAUBWA010000190.1:0-8532 GCF_036702825.1 Microcoleus sp. A003_D6
ATGGGGATCGGGGGAGAGGATTTGACGATTGTTCGATCGGGACTCGAAATATACAATTTAAATGCACAACAGCTTAGCTCTAGGATATTCATATTTTAAAACTTTTGTATATACAATGTCAACACAATATAAAATGAGAGGATCTAGATTTAGAGGTCAGATTATGTCGCCGATCGAACAACGGCTTTTAGAAGCGATCGAACGGACTCCCGAACCGCTTTTAGAGCAAACCCTGACATTCCTGGAATTTTTGACCAGTCGGACACAGGCCGCGATCGCCCCAGACTGCGACTCAGATTTTGACTCAGACACCGACTCCAACGATCGAATCCTAGCTGACCTGAAAGCCTCCCTCCACCAAGCCAAAACGGGACAAACCTTCCCCATCTCGGAACTCTGGGACGACATCAATGTCCGATCTGCCAGTCCAACTCAAATTCAAGGCACTATTCAAACGTCGCCTCCAGGGACTCGCTAAAAAGTATCGCCAAATTCAAACGGATGTTCAGCCTGTCCTCAATGAGATTATCCAAGGAAACTTCATCGGAAACCAGATTGCAGGCATCCAATACACCGTTTACAAAGTCCGGGCTAAAAACAGTGATGCCCAAGTTGGTAAGAGTGGTGGCTATCGCTTGATTTATCAAGTTGAATCACCGACTCAGGTTGTTTGACACCTGATTTACTCGAAATCAGAACAAGCAAACGTCTGGGCCGAGGAAATCCCAACTGCGATCGCACAATACCAAGCAGAACCAGGCGAATAAGACATTTTTCAAGTCTAAACTTTGGATATCGCCGACATTGATATCACATATGGCCCAAGTCCCGACCTTCTTGCGGCAGCAGTGTATCTTTGAGAGTTGACACAAATTTTTTCAACTTGTGCTAACTCTTGACTGCATACTGACTAGAGTGAAAAATATGCAAAAACGCCAGCAACAAACCAACCAACCTATGAACCTTTCAGAAAAATCAGGGGGCAAAAGTCCCACATCCACAAAAACCAACCCAACACAGAATCTACCTGCCTCGGGGTTGCGGAAATTACTGCTCGCCGCAGGAATAGCCACTCTCTGCGCCAGTTGTCAGAGCCCCCAAACACCCACAGCCACAACCCCCGGAAGCAGTCCCGGAAGCTCTCCGGCAGCCTCTCCCGTCGCCGTTAGCAGCCCCGGCGACCCAAATACCGTCAAAATAGTCTCCATGCTGCCGATGACGGGTAGCGCCTTGGGTCAATCTCAAACAATGGTCAACGGCATCAAACAAGCCCTCGCCGAAACCGACTCCAAAGCCTGCGACGGCAAAATCAAAATCGAATACGAAGCGCTCGATGACGCCACCGCCGCCGCCGGCAAATGGGACCCGTCCCAAGTAACGTCCAACTCTAACAAAGTCGCCGCCGATGGTTCGATTGTTGCTGCGATCGGTCACTATAACTCAGGTGCCGCCAAACTTTCAATTCCCGTACTCAACCAAGCTAATGTAGTGATGGTAAGTCCGGCAAACACCTATCCAGGCTTGACCAAACCAGGAAAAGGCGAAGCCAAAGAACCCAACGTTTATTATCCCGCAGGCACTCGCAATTTCACCCGCGTTGTACCCGCCGACGACCTCCAAGGTGCGATCGCGGCCAACTGGGCCAAATCTTTAGGACTCCAAAAAGTCTACATTCTCGACGATCAAGAACTTTACGGCAAAGGCATTGCTGACGTTTTTGAAGCAACTGCTAAAACAGCGGGAATTCAAGTCCTCGGCCGCGAGGGAATTGATATCAAAGCCAGCGATTACAAAGCTTTAATGAATAAGATCAAAGCTTTAAATCCAGACATGATTTACTTTGGCGGCACTACCCAAAGCAATGCCGGACAAATAATTAAAGACATCAGAAATGTCGGAATGACTGCTGAAGCAGTTAAATTCATGGGCCCGGACGGCATTAAAGAGCAAGCTTTAATTGATGCCGGTGGCAAAGATGCCGAAGGCGTTTATGCTACTTTTGGCGGCTTGCCTCCCCAAGAATTGACTGGCGAGGGCGCGAAGTGGTACCAAAGCTACAAGGCAAAATATAATGCTGAACCCGAAGCTTATGCAGCTTATGCTTATGAATCTGCTAAGGTGATTATCGGCGCAATTAATAAGGTCTGCAAAAATGACCGCGCTGCTATCCGCGATGCTGTCTTGGCAACTAAAGATTTTAACGGCGTCCTTGGCACTTGGAGTTTTGACGCCAACGGCGACACTAGCTTGACTACAATGTCAGGAAATGTTGTCAAAGGTGGTAAGTGGGAATTTGTGAGCGCCCTCAAGACTGAATAATTAGTCAGGTGTCAGTTGTCAGTTGTCAGTTGTCATTTTATCGATTACCGATCGCAGTCTAGGACGCATTCATACTAAAGAAACCGGGTTTTTACTGGATTTAAGGTTTCGATCGAGTTGTTTCGGAAAAAAACCCGGTTTCTGCCTCGCTCCCCAATTCCCGATTACCGATTACCAAATACCGAAAATTATGAAAAACGGGCCGAGTATTCTTCTATATCTAGGTGTAGCTTATATAGTTTTGTTGTTAGGGCCGATCGCAGGATTTGATTTGCCGAAAATTTTAGGAGAAATAGCCAGCAGTCCTGAAGTTTTGATTCAACAATTGTTAGTGGGTTTGGTCAACGGCGCGCTGATTGCAATTATTGCTTTGGGTTACACGATGGTTTACGGCATTATTGAGTTAATCAATTTTGCTCACGGCGATTTGTATATGTTGGGTGCTTTTGCTTCGCTAACTGTGTTCGGGGCTTTTGGCATTCAAGACGGCGCACCTTTAGGTATTGCGATACCGGTGATGTTAGTCGCTTTAGTTATATGTTCTGCGTTTTGTGCGGGACTGAATATTGTTGTAGAAAAGTATGCTTATCGACCTTTACGAAATGCTCCTCGTTTGGCTCCGTTAATTTCGGCGATCGGGGTTTCTTTTATTTTCCAAAACATGGGATTATTTTGGGGAGGATTGAAAGCTTTTATTCCGGTGATGGGTTCTAATTCGGCCGCTCCGAAAAGCTTCCCCGATTTGTTACCGAGAGTTGATATTCTCAAAGCTTTGGGAATTCAAACGAGTATTGTATTTACTACCAAAGATTTAATTGTGTTGGTGGTGGCTGTGGTATTGATGGTTTTGCTTCATGTTTTCGTGCAGTACACTCGTCTGGGAAAGGCGATGCGGGCAACTGCTCAAAGCCGGGATGCTGCTAAAATTATGGGGATTAATGTGGATCAGATTATTGCTCTGACTTTTTTGATTGGTGGGGCTTTGGCTGGTTCGGCGGGAATTTTGGTGGGTTTGTACAACAATACGATCGTGTTTACGATGGGGTTTACGGCGGGTTTGAGGGCTTTTACGGCGGCGGTTTTGGGGGGAATTGGCAATATTGTGGGGGCGATGTTAGGAGGGGTTTTGATTGGGTTGCTGTCGTCTTTGAGCGATCAGTATTTATCGAGTCGCTGGACTAATGCTTGGGTGTTTGGGGTTTTGGTGGTGATTTTGGCTTTTCGGCCGGGGGGTTTGTTGGGCGAGAATGTTCAGGAGAAGGTTTGAAGTTGCAGAGTTGAACAAATGGCAAAAGACATTTATCATTATAATGTAAGGGCTGCCTTAGAAAAGGACGGGTGGATAATTACAGACGATCCTTTCCCTCTCAGACTTTCCTTGCGCGGTGTGTTGATAGACTTAGGAGCTAAAAAGTTACTGGCTGCTGAACGAAAGGGACAAACAATTGCCGTTAAAATCAAAAGCTTTATAGGCAAATCTCCAGTAAAAGATTTGGAAAATGCTTTAGGTCAGTATACTTTATACTTGACAATGCTATCTAGATTAGACCCAGAACGCACGCTATATCTAGCAATTGTTGAAGAAATTTATTCTACTTTTTTTGCGGAAGAAATCGTGCAAGTTGTTCTCGAAGATATGGAAATAAAACTCATTGTTGTAGATCCAGTTAAGGAGGTTATTACAAAATGGATAAACTAGACGAGTACCGGGACTTAATCTATAAAATATTGTCTTACTATGCCAACTTGCCGTACAGATACGGCGACATTAGCAGCTATGTGATTGTCAGCCAAGATCGCAATCATTTTCTGTTGATGCACGAAGGTTGGCAAGAGCGCAAACGCACTCATGGTGCGGTAGTTCACGTTGAAATCCGCAACGGCAAACTGTGGATTCATTATGACGGTATTGAAGACGGGATTACCGATGAATTACTGGAGGGTGGCGTTCCTGAAAACTGCATTGTTTTGGCGTTTCATTCGCCGGAAGTACGCAAACATACTGGATTTGCGATCGCCTAAAATATACACCTGCCAAATATCGAGGAGATGAGGGCAGGTTCTCCAAAAGTGAACTCGCTCCTACTAGATTGTGATAAAGTATAATGTGGATTACGAGGGTCGAAAACTGTGCCCGAAACAAAAGTTATTTTTTATCAAGATCGAGAAGGCGCGGCTCCAGTTCTGGAATGGCTTAAGATACTCCTGAAGCACGATCGCAAAGGCTATGCCAACTGTGTTGCGCGAATTCAACAACTAGCAAATACAGGTTACGAGTTACGACGACCTGTGGCAGATTACCTGCGTGACGGAATTTATGAATTACGGGCCAAGCATCTCCGAGTACAGTATCGCATTTTGTACTTCTTTTCTGGGCAGAATGTAGCAATTTTGGCTCATGCCATCACAAAAGATGAGGATCGAGTCCCTGATACAGAGATTGAGCGGGCAATTCAGCAAAAGGCTCAATTTGAAGCCAATCCAGCAGTTCATACTTATGTGGAGGAAACGGAAGATGGCGAAGACAAATGATGCACTGAAGATCCTTCAACAAATGACCTCTGAAGATCCTGAAATAGAGGAAATGATTAAGGAATCCTCTTTAAATGCAGAACTTGCACAACTGATTTATCGTGCTCGGACGCAAGCAGGACTGACTCAACAGCAACTTGCCGATCGCATTGGGACAAAACAGTCGGTGATTGCAGAGCTGGAAGATGCTGAGTATGAGGAACACTCGCTTTTAATGCTGCAAAAAATTGCGCGTGCGCTCAATCAGCGATTGGACGTTAAACTGATCCCGATCGCCCTTGAGGAAAATCGCACTCAGCAGCGTAGTGCGTAAATTGAGAAATGAGTATGTGCGATCGCATTTTACGTTTTAAATATTCCCTGGTTTCAACCAGCTAAAAACTTCGCCTAAAGTCAACTGCATTTCGCCCATAAATTCAGGAACTGGTAGTATATCTGTCGGTTCTTGCAATGAAATCGGCTGCTGCCTTGCGGGATAAGCTAAAATGTTTTTTTCATCGGGATCTAGTAACCAACCCATCTGGCAACCGGCGTTCAAACAGTGCAAAATATTGTTTGTGACTTTGGTTTGACTTTGGGCTGGGGACAAAATTTCTATTGTCCAGTCTGGGTGAGCATTAGACCTCTTGCAAAAATAACTAGGACGGGCTCTGGGGCCCATCCCACAAAAAACATTTTTCCTTGTGGAACGGGCCGGAGAGCCCGTTCCAAAATTTGATTAAAAGGACTTTTGCAAGAGGTCTATTAAATGTATTGGCAATTTCGCCGTCAGCATCTAGGGGAATGCGATTCCAAACAAAAATCGCGACATCGGGAACAATAGAACGTCCGCCAAAGGTGCAGCGAAGTTCTGGAAATGCCCAAGCAATCCGCTGAGGTTTGCCCGCTGCATTAACCCTCGTGATGAGTTCTCCCTGAATTGTGCTGTGTTTTCCTTGCGGCATAGGTTTTTGTAAAATGGCACCTTTGATGTATTCGCTAGCGGGTTTGGTTTCTGGGAGTTGCAAAAACTCGTCGAGGGTGATAGTTTTTTGAGGTGCTTGTACCATATAGCGATCGCCCGTTTGAAGTGTGTTGCGGTAACAGTCCCAGTATATTTGAAGTTTCGTCACTTTTGGTGCAATAATCGAACTTAAAAGACTCTAAACTGTAGCTAGCCCGATCGCCAGTTTCTAAAACCAGCAGTCGATGCGAGAAGAATATGATTTTTTTCTTCCTTCTTCCTTCTGACGAATACCTCACGCCTGATAATTAATCCGTGTATCCGTGTCAAAATCCGTGTCGTGCCTTCATTATTCCTATGTCAAACAAAATAATCCAAGCAATTAAATCGACTGGTATTTTAGGGGCGATCGGCTCTTTGACTGTCCTCTTATTCGGCGGTTGGAGCGGCACTGTAATCGGCTGGCTGATGGGTACGGCGGCGGGCTTTATTGCTTGTCAGGAACAAAAGACTTACAACCCAAAAATGGGTGCGACAATCGGCAGTTTGGCGGGATTGGGATTGGGAGTTTGGTTATTAGTTGCTAGCGTGCTCGAAGGAGTGATAATTAGACCTTTTTCTGGTCAATCTGCTGTGGATTTGCCGACTACGCTGCTGTACGGAATTTGCAGTTTGGCGATCGCAATTTTGACAGCTACGTTAATGGGGGCTTTGCAGGGTTTGCAGGGGGAACGTCAGCGGCTGGCAACTCTGGTAACATTAGCTTTTATTCTAATTCTGTTTCCGTTCATCGATATTCAAGCTAAAACCGGCTGGATTGCTACTGTAGTACAGATTCAAATCTTTATTCTGTTGGCGCTGGGTTTGAATATTACTGTGGGTTTTGCGGGTTTGCTGGATTTGGGATATGCGGCGTTTTTTGCGATCGGCGCTTACACGACAGCTTTGCTATCTTCTGGACAGGTAAATATTGCTTGGAACTTTTGGATAGTTTTGCCGATCGCGGCTGGTGTAGCTGGCATATCGGGCGTAATCCTGGGTATTCCCACACTGCGGCTCAAGGGCGATTATTTGGCGATCGTTACCCTCGGTTTTGGCGAAATTATCCCGGTTGTGTTTAGGAATTTAACCGCGATTCGCATCGACGAACCAGTCTCGAAGATTGTGGCGGCTGTTTTGGGTAAACCCGAGTTGGTGCTGTGTCTTGTTGGGTGCGATCGACCTTTTAACCTCACTGGCGGCGAAGCCGGGATAAACCCGATCGGGCGTCCATCTCTCCCCATCGTCGGCAGTTTTACTACCGGCAACTACTTTCCCTGGTATTACCTAATTTTACTCCTAGTTGTCTTCGCTTACTTCATGATTTCGCGACTGCGAGATTCCCGCTTGGGACGGGCGTGGAATGCCCTGCGCGAAGATGAATTAGCGGCTAGTGCAATGGGCATTAACCTCGTCAAAACCAAACTTTCGGCTTTTGCGATGGGAGCGACTTTTTCGGGCTTTGCAGGCGCGTTTTACGCAGCTTATATCAGCGCAATTTTTCCCAGCGTTTTCGATTTCTCGGTGTCGGTAATCATCCTGTGCATGGTGATTTTAGGCGGTTTGGGCAACATGACCGGGGTGATTTTGGGCGCTATCATTATCATGTCTGCCGATCGGCTTTATTTACCCCAACTCGCGCAAGTCCTCAAAGGTTTTCTAAATACTTTTGTACTCCCCAGGATTGCAATTCCCCAGTTGCGAGACTTTCTAGCCACCAGTTTAGACCCGATTCAAATGCGCTTATTTCTATTTGGTCTAACTCTAGTTGTCATGATGATCGTGCGGCCGGAAGGACTGATTCCTGATAAGATCCACCAAGCTGAATTGCATTCTGATGATGAGAAATTTAATGAGTCTTTAGCAGATTCAAGAAGTCAATAATAATAGCATAAGGTAGGGTGCGTCAGTCAGAAAACTTTCTTTAATTTTTCGCAATAATCTCAAGACTGACGAACCCTACAGCGTCGTTAAACAAAGTTAAAATAAGGTAAAAAAATAAGCGATGACTAATGTAACTGGTACTGCTTTTATTGTAGCCGAATTTAGAGCAGAAGAAAATGCAGAAACTGCCCCTCTTTACACCGATAATACAGTCAAAATTTGGCTGAATGAAGAAACAAAAAGAATTGCAGGCGAAATTGCCCAAAACTCTCCGGCTGCCAAAGAAATGATTAAGTTGCGGACTAAATATTTTGATGATGTTTTGTCCAATCAAATTTTAGCAGGCTGCCAGCAAATCGTTATTTTAGGCTCTGGTTTGGATACTCGCGCTGCTAGAATTAATGGAGAAAAAGTCACTTATGTTGAAATAGACGATCGCGCGACACTTGAATTAAAAGAATCAACTCTCAAAGCTCATAAAATCAAGGCAAATGTTCGCTATATTCCCGGCGATTATCTGCAAGATGGTTTAATAGCTTTGCTGAAACCGAGTAAATTAGATTTCGACCAACCTACATATTTTTTGTGGGAAGGTAACACTACGTTAATTGCCAAGAAAGATGTAATATTTGTATTAGAACAAATTCGCGACAATTTTAAGGATTTCAAGTTGTCCTTTGATTATATGTCGGAAAAGGTGATTGCGAGAACAACTGGCTACCAAGATATTAATGATTACATAAGCTGTTCGACATTTAAACCACTAACGAGGCCTGTAGGGTGCGTCAGCTAGAACACTTACTAAGCAAGGGAAA
>NZ_JAUBWA010000191.1:0-8359 GCF_036702825.1 Microcoleus sp. A003_D6
GTTTCCCTTGCGAGCGTCAGTGTTCTAGCTGACGCACCCTACAGGTCTCGTTAGTGGTTTAAATGCTCCACAGCTTATTACCCCGCCTGCTGCTGATACTATTATAGGTACGATCGGTATCAATTTACCAAATAGTTTCAAAATCCTCCATTCGGCGATCGCGGAAAACGCAATTCCTGAATGGGTTGAAACTTACCGCTCTTATTATCGGACGGAAGGTGAAAAACAGGTGGAGTTATTTACCGGGGCAAAGCAAATTTTGCAGTTGGCGCGCCAGTCTGGATTGAGCCTGGGATTTTTGAGCAACAAACACGTTAGTTTTGTGAATTTGTTACTGCAAAACTTAAAAATTTAAAGTTTTTTTTGATTTAATTCAAGGTGACAACGGAGAAATTATGAAACCCAATCCGAATGTTTTTCACTCGATTATTAAACCGCTGTTCCCGGAGTTGGATAACAGTCAAATTTTAATGGTTGGCGATACAGCGATTGATTTGCTGTTTGCTAAAAATGCTGGGATAGATGTTTGTTGGGCGGCTTGCGGATATGGCGATCGCGCTCAGTGTCTCGCCCTAGAACCGACTTTCGCGATCGGCGATATTTCGGAACTTGCTGCGATCGTTCAAAATTAAATTTTTCTCGTTTTTTGTGAGAAAAGTTTGAATTGCTTAACTAAAAAAATAATTAAAAAATACTTAAGGAGAGCCGGACGCTCTATTCTTTTTGATTCACTCTAAAAAATAAATGCGTGAACCTGTAAGCCGCTAAAACACTCCCAAATAAACCATACCAGAGATAGAGTCCTAGCGGCAAAAACTATTATAAATTAACAACTAGGATTCCTTTGAAGGTAGAAAGCACAAGGCTGAAGACAAAAGAAAAAAAAACGATAGATGCCAGATTTTTTATGGGTATAGTTTATCGCCAAAATTTTGTCAAATAACCTTCTAACTTCGGTCTTCGGAAAACAGGCAATTCTGTTAAACTTTAGGGTGTGCTGCTAGTCGGGATCGAAAATAAACTAAATCTATAGAAACTCATGCATATCGATAGAAGCATTCCTTCTGAAACGTTATCGCCGACTCGCACTGGCGGCAATCCACCGAATTTAATAGAAGAAGTATTTAGACTGTACGATCGCGCCCTGGCAGCTACCAGCAACGGCATCACGATCGCAGACGCTACCCGACCGGACAAGCCCATAGTTTACTGCAACGCGGCTTTCGAGCGGATTACAGGCTACGATCGCACCGAAATAATCGGACACAACTGCCGCTTCCTGCAAGGCCCGGATACCGATGGCGCTGCCGTCGATCGAATCCGCGTCGCCCTGAAAGAACAACACGACTGCAAAGTAGTTCTGAAAAACTACCGCAAAGACGGCACCGCCTTCTGGAACGAACTCACCATCTCGCCGGTGCGCGACAGCAGCGGGCTCGTTACCCACTTCATCGGCGTCCAATCTGATATCACCGATCGCTTCCAAGCAGAAGAAGCCCTCAAACAAGCCGAGGCAAAATACCGCAGCATCTTTGAAAACGCCACCGAAGGCATATTTCAAACCGCCCCAGACGGACGCTACCTCAGCGCCAACCAGGCACTAGCCCGAATGTACGGCTACGATTCCCCGTCAGAACTGATCGCAAAATGTTCGGCAAAAAACCTTTACGCCGATCGCACCCGCCGCGCTTCCTTCATGGCAGAAATCAGCAAAAACAGCTCCCTGAAAGAGTTTGAGTCCTGCGTCTGCCGCAAAGACGGCAGCACTACGTGGATCTCGGAAAACGTGCGCGAAGTCCGCGACGAAGACGGCGAACTCCTTTACTACGAGGGAACCGTCGCCGAAATCGCCGATCGCAAACAAGCCGAAGCAGCCTTGCGAAATCAAGAATACTGGCTGAAAACCGCGATCGACGCCGTGCCCGACGCGATCAACCTCACAGACAGCGAGGGGCGCTGGCTGATTGCCAACGACTGTGCCCTCCAACTTTTGGGCTGGGAAACCGCAGACTACCAGGGCAAAACTACTGCCGAACTCGCTGCCGCCGCCGATCCGAGAGTCAGAGAAATCCTGCTAACTTGGCAGGAAACCGACGAAACCACCTGGCAAGCAGGCACTCTCACCTCCAGCCGCCAAATTGTCCCCTTGCCCACAGGCGGCAGCAATTTGTTTGAAGTGCGGAAAGTGCCGCTGTTCAACCCCGACGGTTCGCGCAAAGGTTTGGCAGTCGCGGGGCGGGACATCACCCAGGAAGTGGCAGCGGATGCAGCTTTGCGAGACAGCGAACAGCGGTTTCGGGCAATTTTTGAACGCGCTGCGATCGGCATGGTAGTCGCTACCCTCGAAGGTGTTGCGATCGCCACTAATCCGGCATTTCAAGCTATGCTGGGGCGATCGGAAGCCGAACTGCGGGGTGTGGGTCTCGACGACTGCGCGCACTCGGAAGACGCGCAAGTTTCGCGCGAGTTGCGCCGACAGTTGGCCGCAGGTTCGCGCGAAGCTTACCAAATCGAGAAGCGCTACCTCCACAAAGACGGCAGCATCAGGTGGGGACGCCTCAGCGCCTCTGTCATCGACAGCAGTCAGGGAACGCCGCAGTTTATTTTGCAAATGGTAGAAGATATTACCGATCGCAAACAAGCCGAGTCAGCTTTGTTGCAAAATGAGGCTAAGTGGCGATCGCTGATTCTCAACAGTTCCGACATCATTACTATTCTCGACAAAAGCGGCCGCATTGTTTACGAAAGCCCTTCTGTAGAAACAGTTTTGGGCTACGAACCAGAGGAACTCGCAGGTCAAATGATTCTCGATTTGATCCACCCTGACGACATTCCCTCGGTGATGTCCGAAGGCGAAAAACTGATTGCAAATCCAGGCGATCCGATCGCCCTAGAAGGTCGCTTCCGGCGCGCTGACGGTTCTTGGTGTTTTCTCGAAGGCGTCGGCATGAACTTGCTAGCAGACCCCGCTGTGAGCGGAATTGCGATCAACTCCCGCGACATGACGGCGCGCAGGCAAGCAGAGTACCGCCTCAGCAAAATCAACGAGTGCTTTTTGGGATTCACCACCGACGCTGCTGACAACATCCAGCGCCTGACATCCTTAGCCGGCGAGCTTTTGGGCGGAAGCAGCGCTATCTACAGCCGCGTCGGCGGCGGTCTGCTGCGCGCGATCGCGACTTGGCAAGCGCCGCCGGACTACCCGCTGGTCGATCGCGCTGAGAACCACATCTGCACCGACGTATGCAACAAAGGAAGCGATCGGGCTGTGGCGATTCCTGACTTGCAGAACACGATCTACGGCCAAATTGATCCCGCTGTCATCCGCTACCAACTGCGAAGCTATCTGGGACAAGCAGTGCGGCTGGGCGACAATTACGTGGGTGCGATGTGCGTTCTCTACACTGAGTCGATCGCGCCCACAGAAGCCGACTGCAAGCTGATCGGAATTATTGCTGGGGCGATCGGAGTTGAGGAAGAACGGGCCGCTGCCGCCGATCGCGATCGGCAAAAATCCCAAGAATTGCAAACAGCTTTGCACGAATTGCAGCAAACTCAAATGCAGTTAGTACAAACCGAAAAAATGTCTTCCCTCGGACAGGTGCTAGCAGGAATTGCCCACGAAATTAACAACCCAGTTGGCTTTGTCGCCGGCAACCTCTGCCACGTCCGAGGCTACGTTCTCGACTTGTTAGAAATCGTGCAAGTCTATCAAGAAGAGTACCCAAATCCCCCAGCAAAACTTCAGCAACAAGCCGAGGATATAGACTTAGAATTTCTAGCCGAAGACCTGCCAAAATTGCTCAATTCAATGCAGACCGGATGCGAACGAATTGTAGAAATCATTCAAACTCTCCGCAATTTCTCGCGGGCGGACGAAGCGAAAATCAAGACGGCAGACATTCACGAAGGTTTAGAAAGTACCTTGTTAATGTTGAACAGCCGGCTGAAAGCCAAGGCAAACTGGCAGGGCATTGAAGTGATTAAAGAATACGGAGAACTGCCGCAAATAAACTGTCATCCCGGACTGTTAAATCAGGTATTTATGAATGTATTGGCAAATGCGATCGACGCCTTGGAAGAAAGCAGCAGCCAAGCAAAAGACCCCGCAAATTCTATCGATCTTACTATTACCATTAAAACTGAAACTATTGATGACAATAGCATTTTAATTCGGATTAAAGACAACGGCCCGGGCATTCCAGAAGATCAGATAGTGCGTTTGTTTGACCCGTTTTTTACCACAAAACCCGTAGGCAAAGGCACTGGTTTGGGTTTATCAATTTCGCACCAAATTGTCGTTGAAAAACACAACGGCAAATTGCAGTGCCTCTCGGAACCAGGTAAAGGCACCGAATTTATCATCGAAATTCCAATTAAGTAGAAGGAATCAGGAAGGCACTAAACGGATGAACATGAATGCACGGATTAATTATTAGACCTCTTGCAAAAATCCTTTTAATCAAATTTTGGAACGGGCAAGATGCCCGTTCCACAAGGAAAAATGTTTTTTGTGGGATGGGCATCTTGCCCGTCCTAGTTATTTTTGCAAGAGGTCTATTGAGTGTGTGTCAATTCATGTCATGTCCGTTTGATTCGGACTTGTATGATGTTAAATTTTGTAGGGGCGGGTTCGCCTATATTTTTGATAATTATCGACAAATTATATAAACCCGCCCCGCCCATACTTAGGATCGCGAATTAAATAACTTACAATTTTAATTGTTATTGTGGGAGGGGCGTCTCGCCCGTCCAAAAAGGGCGGGCGGGACAACCCACTTTCAAGAGTGTAAGTTATTTAATTCTCATTCCTTAGAAACCGGATGTTTTACCTTGGGTACGAGGTAAAACGCAGCATTTTAGTCAAAAAACCCGGTTTCTGGGTTCTCATACGTGGAATTAAAAACTAAACTGCGTCCGCAAATTGCCCACAAAAATTGTCGGGTTGTTATCGAAATTATTTGCATTCCAGATCGCATAAAATGCCGGTACGATCGAAATATGCTCGGTGAGAGGCAAATAATAAGTTGCCTCAAATTCGTACTGCTTGCCACCATTTCCCCCGCCAGAAACCAGAAACCTCCGACCGCCAGTAACGTCAAAAGGTACTAAAAATGAGGCCGTAAACACAGCTCCTTTTTTGAAGAAATCAGGAAGTGCAAATCCTAACATATAAGATTGAGTTTTGATTGTGCCGTCTGGTCGGTCAGTCTTGGGAAATATATTGGTTTCGGCGTAGCCGTAGCGGCCGAAAAGACCGAAACGGCGACTGAGCGACCAATCGAAATTAAAGCTATAAGTATTGGCAGTAGCATTGCCGAGACGGCCGCCGAAACCGTCATCTGCCAAACCGTTAATCGGCCTGCCATTCGGTGCTCCAATTAGCCCGCCAATTTGCTGGATGTTGGAACGGCTGTACAGAAAACGCAAATTTGCCCGATCGCTCGGACTGAATGTTAGTTCGGCGGTACTCGTATTTGTCCCACCAAACAAGCCTTGAGACGGATTGGAAGCGGAATTAAACACCGAAGTGGGCAAAAATTCCATACTCTCGCCCAAATAGCCCAAACGCAGTTTCAATCGGCGGCCGATATCCCACAAAGCCAAAGCACCTGCGCCGCGTTTGGTAGCAGTTAACAAAGTGCTATTGTTTGAATTAAAACTGCTCGCACCGTCCACGAAAAAGCTAAAGTTATTGTTGTCAAAGTAGCGGTAGAAATTAATTCTCGGGCCGATTACTACTTGCAAGCTGTTGCTAACCGGGAACCGATAGGAAAGTTCCCGCAGGATGACTTCATTGGGATTTACCCCAGCAGTCTGGTCTAGAAAAGGAGTGCCAAAGGTATTAAAAAGACCCGGAGAAGTATACTGATTGGCTGGTGAATTTCCGTTACCCACAGCTAGCTGTGTAATCAATTCGTCTTTCCCTGTAAAGGAAGTAGTGAGAGTCAACCAAACTAACTGGCTGAAAGTGATTTCTGGGTCGTCCACTCTCTGCACAATTGGTCTGTTGGTGACTGGATCGCGTCCGGGTACTCGATCGAGGGGAGCAGCATTTCCATTTATTGCTTCTACTCGGACTCGCTTGCCCGCAAAAGCTCCACTCAGGTTAAACCAAGCAAATCCGTTGAGTTTAGTAGTAGTTGAAAATTGGTTGGCTTCCAATTCGGCCGTGCGGGCTTCTAAAGCATCGACTCGACCGCGCAATGTAGCTAATTCGGCCGCAAATTCTTCTTGCAATCTTTGCAAAGCAAGTAAATCTTCTCGCTTGACTAAATTACCAGTAGAACCGCCAAGTTGTTTGGTAATTTGATCCAAGCAAGCGTTTAATCCGGCAGCAAATTCGTACCGAGTCATTGCCCGATTGCCTCGGAATGTGCCGTCTGGATATCCCGCAATGCAGCCGTATCTTTCTACTAGGGATTGCAAGGCTTGAAAAGCCCAATCTGTAGGCCGCACGTCGGACAGTTGGGAAACAGAGGTGACTTGTGCAGCGTCTTCTTGTATGCTGAGGTCATCAGCAGTTCCCGTCTCGCTGCTGATGTCGGCAACTGTGCTGGCTTCAGCAACTTGTTGAGACTGAGGAGAGTTTGCAATTTCTAACTTCTGTGGGGGCAATTCGCGAATTGCCTCCGTTATTTCTGGGGCTGTTGTTGCGCGATCGACTTTTGCATCTGTTTGAGGTAAAGCACGATTCACCCATGCTATATCAGTTTCGGGTAAAGCTCGATCGACTTTTGCATCAGTTTCGGGTAAAGCTCGATCGACTTTTGCTATATCTGTTTGAGGTAAAGCGCGATCGACTTTTGCATCTGTTTCGGGTAAAGCGCGATTCACCCACGCTGCATCTGTGTCGGGTAAAGCGCGATCATCGACTGCGGAGTTAGTCTCTGCGGTAATCGCCGCTAACTGCGGTATCTCAATCTTACCTGCTGCGGGCGCTGCGTCTGGGTTAGCAGCAGGGACGGTACTACCCTCTAGCGCAACTTCTGGAGTTGAGGTATCCTGAATTTGAGCTGTTGCTGCGATCGGCGCAAAAGGCACTGCCGCACCAGAAATCAAGAAAGACAGCCAAAAAGCTTTAACGGAGGTTGAATTATTCACAAAAACACTCACACCACTTGTTGAAAATTAAATTGGGCCAATATTAAACGATAAGCTTGGTTATAAATGTGCTTGGTTTAACAAATTCTGATAAATAGTTAAAATAATTTTAAGAAGCGAGCGATTCCCAATCACTAATCACTGATGACTACCGACTCCTGACGAATTCCCCAAATGAAGTTTTTATTAGTTACAGATTTAGACAACACGCTAGTGGGAGATGACGAAGCAACTCAAGTTTTCAACCAGCGCTTGCAATCACAGCGATCGCAAATTTGTTTGGTTTACGCTACCGGGCGTTCTCATGCTTCAACTTGCGAATTAATTGCCCAAAAGCAACTGCTAGCACCAGACTATTTGATCGCAGGTGTAGGCAGCGAAATTTACCAAGACGGAACCCTCGATTTAGATTGGGCGGAATATCTTTCTCAAGACTGGGATAAAATGGCGATCGCCTCTTTAGCTAAGCAGTTTTCCCAGCTTAAATCCCAATCCCTAAAAGAACAAAATCCTTGGAAAATCAGTTATTGTCTGGAACAAGCAGCCGAAAACAGCTCGACTCTCCAGGCATTGCAGCAAAAGTTAACTCAATCGGGACTGGCCGCTCAAATCATTTTTAGCAGCAATCGCGATGTAGATATTTTACCGAAGACTAGCAATAAAGGCAATGCCCTTACTTATTTACAAAAGCGCCTGCAAATTCCATCTGAAGCAACATTAGTTTGCGGCGATTCTGGCAATGATATCAGTATGTTTGAACAGGATGTCCGGGGAGTAATCGTCGCTAATGCTCTGTCAGAACTCTTAGAATGGCATCGCGAATTCGGCACTGAAAATCATTATTTAGCTGGCTCTGCTTGCGCTTGGGGAATCATGGAAGGAATGGCATATTTTTGGGAGTTTTGATTGCCGAAAATGCTGTTAAAATCCGGTTTGGTTTGTAGTTAAGCTGTTGTGCATTTAAATTGAAGGTCAAAAAACAATTCGCCGTCTTGTGGAGCGGGCGTCCCGCCCGCCCTCAATATGCAATTTAAATGCGTGACAGCTTAGGATCGCGAATTAAATAACTTACAATTTTAATTTTAATTGTTATTGTGGGATGGGCGTCCCGCCCGCCCAAAAAAGACGGGCGGGACGCCCATCCCACAAACTTGTGGAAGTTATTTAATTCTCATTCCTTAGACCTCTTGCAAAAATAACTAGGACGGGCAAGATGCCCGTCCCACAAAATTTTTTTTCTTGTGGAATGGGCCGG
>NZ_JAUBWA010000192.1:0-8349 GCF_036702825.1 Microcoleus sp. A003_D6
GGCCCATTCCACAAGAAAAAAAATTTTGTGGGATGGGCCCCAGAGCCCGTCCTAGTTATTTTTGCAAGAGGTCTAATGACTAATGACTAATGACTAATGACTTCTTCTATTCTAGATTGCCTTTGCCGTTCAAGTATCCGTTATCTGCAATGCGCCAAGCACCCCCAGCATTGCCGGTTAAATCGCAATCTTCCACGGTGGCGATGCCATCTCTGTAAACGGCGATCGCCTCACCTTGATTACCCTTAATCCGACACCGGCGCACGATCAATTTTCCTCCCAATCCGACACCTATTCCCAAACAGCCGTTGTCAAAAATACTGCAATCTTCCACCGTTGCTTTCCCATTATCCGATAGAAAAATTCCGTTCCATACCCCATCATGAATTTGACTGCGGCGGAGGGTTGAATTTGCATCAGGGCCGCAAATTCCTATAACCGAATAGTCCGCAGAAGTGATATCGCTGTCTTCTACGATTAACTCGCCTTTGCGAATATCTACAGCGTAATATTTTCCAGTTGCGATCAGCGTTAAACCCCGCACTAAAGCACTGTCAGTTGCCATTTTAATGCAGTTTGAGTTGATACTTTCAACAACAATGCGATCGACCTCTCCGCTGCCGATAATTTCTACCGCTTTGTCGATAATGAGACTTTCGCGATAAACGCCTGGATGCACGTAAATACGGGTGCCCGGTGCTGCATTTTTCACCGCTTCGCTAATAGTAGTATAATCGCCTTGACCCTGCTGAGAAACAACAAATTTTTTACTATTCAAAACTTTGGTATCTGAAGTAGATGCTTCAATTTGCCCTGATTGCGAGTCAAAATGTTCAGATTGTCGATCGCCCGTTTCGACAAGTTGCGATGTTAGCTGCAAGCGTTCTTGAAAAACTGTTTCTAGCTGATGTTCTAACTCGGATACTTGAGATTGCAGTTGAGTTTGATTCTGGTTTGCTGCCTCGACTTGACATTGAATTTCCGAGAGTTGAGCATAAAGGTGCGATCGTTCTGTGTTAGCAGTTTCTAGCTGAGATTCCAATTCAGAGCGACTTTGACGCACACTTTCTAACTGATTTTCTAATTCGGATATTTGAGATTGAAGTTGATTTTGATTCTGGTTTGCTGTCTCGGTTTTAGTTTGGAATTCCGAAAGCTGAGAAATGAGCTGAGATTCCAATTCAGAGCGACTTTGACGCACACTTTCTAACTGATTTTCTAATTCGGATACTTGAGATTGAAGTTGATTTTGATTTTGATTTGCTGTCTCGGTTAGAGTTTGGAATTCCGAGAGTTGATAAGTGAGCTGAAATTCCAATTCAGAGTGACTTTGACGCACAGTTTCTAGCTGATTTTCTAATTCGGATACTTGATATTGAAGTTGAGTTTGAGTTTGATTTGCTGTCTCGGTTTTAGTTTGGAATTCCGAAAGCTGAGAAGTGAGCTGAAATTCCAATTCAGAGTGACTTTGACGCACAGTTTCTAGCTGATTTTCTAATTCGGATACTTGAGATTGAAGTTGAGCTTGATTTTGAGTTGCTGTCTCGGTTTGACTTTGAAGTTCTGACACTTGAGAGTAAAGGTGCGATCGTTCTGTGTTAGCAGTTTCTAGCTGAGATTCCAATTCAGAGCGACTTTGACGCACGCTTTCTAACTGATTTTCTAATTCGGATACTTGATATTGAAGTTGAGTTTGAGTTTGATTAGCTGTTTCGATTTGAGCTGGGAATTCCGAGAGTCGATCGTAAAGCTGCGATCGTTCTGTGCTACCAGTTGCTAATTGAGCTTGCAGTTCCGATAACTGAGACTGAATCTGCGCTCTATCTCCCTCGCTGCGATTTATCTGAGCCTGCAATTCAGACAACTGAGACAGCAGTTGTTCTCGCTCTCGAACCACCATTTCTGATTGACTTTGCAGATCCGAAAATTGAGAGTTTAATTGAGAGTTTAACTGTATTTTATCCCGATTAGCAGCTTCTAACTGTCTTTCCAGTTCTAATAATTCAGGTTGAGGTTGCTCTAGTTGTTCGCGAGCGGTTTGCAATTGAGAGTTGAGCAGTTCTCGTTCTGCATTGGCATTTTCAATTTGAGTTTGGGACTCCGACAATCGATCGGTAAATTGCGATCGCTCTTTTTCGACTAATTCCAGTTGAGCTTGCAAACCCGACAGTTGAGACTGAAGTTGCTCCCGCTCAATTATCGAGCGATCGAACATAATTTGAATTTCCGACAACTGGTACTGTACCTGCAATCTGCTTTGGCTGACAGTTTCCAACTGAGTTTCAAATTCAGACAGCCGATCGTGAAATTGAGAACGTTCTGCATCAAATGTCTCTAACTCTGCTTGCATTTCCAGTATTTGAGCGTTAAGTTGCGATCGCTCCCGATCCGCAACTTCCAACTGAGATTGAAGTTCTGCCACTTTCGCTAACTGCGACTCAGCTTGTTGAGCATTTTCTAGCTGAAACTGCAAATCAGCAATCAGAGAATTAACTTGCGATCGCTCCTGGGCAATTCCTGCCAATATTTCTTCCAATTCCGACACTTGATTATTTAAAAAAGCTTGCTCGTCAGTCACATTTTCCAACCGACTTTGCAACTGGGACAGTTCAGAAATTAGCTTATTTTCACTCTGAACCTTTTGCCGCAATTCCGAATTTCTGGCATCCAACTGCGACGCCAATTTTGATATTGCCTCATGCGAACCCTGCATCCGCACCAAATTGCGAGAGTTTCGCTTATTCAAAATTAACCAGCAAACTAATGCCCCGCCTCCAAATCCTATGAATAAAAGTAATGCTTCCATTTGTTTTATCTAATTAATATAAATTGAGTTATAGCGGTTTTCAGAAAGATGAGGTATGTAGTTGGGCTTCAGCCCTCTTAGTTTAGTGGTTATATAAGCTGTCAGTCATACCTCATCTTTTTGAGAAAAGCTATACCTTGATACTTGTCCCAAAAAAAAGGATCTCCAGAAATCGCTATGTTACTCAAAGCTATCACAAGTTGCGCGCCTGCGTTCACTTGGCTCGACAATTTATATTTGTTTACAAAAATCTAATAGGTAAGGTGCGCTCTGTGCACCCTACATTCAGATGTTCTGTGCAAGTCCAATTAGCGAAGCAAATCCACAATATGAGGAATAATCTCGATATGCTGAGTCAGCAAATAATCCAACCTATCCGCCAGTAAACTAAAAATTAAATCGTTATAACTCATCCCGTATTCCGCCAAACCTAAAGCCACCAAACTCGTCACATTTTCCCCTGGATGTTTCAGATCCGGTTTGGGATTTGCTTCCAAAACATAAAGCGAGCCATCAGCATCACTTCGGACATCAATCCGCACCAAACTGTTCAAACTAAACTCCCAATAAATTTTCCTAGCTAACTCAATTAACTTTTGTTTGAGTTCGGGTTCCTCAGCGCCCATCAACCGTCCTCTATCGGCTGTAATCGCCTTTTTATCCATTGAAGTAAAGATGCGCTCCTCCGACTCCAGAACTCGTTCGATCGTCGAAAAAGCAAAGGGTTTCGGATTTTTATTAAAACCAGCGTTACCATAAGTAACATAGCCGCAAACCGCTACACAAAATTCTCGTCCCGGCAAATACTTTTCAATTAAAGCAGTATTGTGAGTTGCTCGGTGAACTTCCGAAACCGCCTGAGACAAACCATCAATTTTATCTACAAAATGAACGTGCAGCGAAGCGCGGCCGGATACTGGTTTGACAACAAAAGGCCCTTGATACTCGCCGAAAGCAATGGCAAAACGCTCGTGCAAATTAGGCTGCAAAATCCCTTGAGAAGGATGCCAAGTCATAAAAGGAGCGGTTTTTATTCCGACGGATTGCAGTTCCCGTTTAAAAGCGTGTTTGTTATCTAAAGTTGAACTGTTTAAAGGATTGTGACCGACATAAGGCATTCCCAACATTTCCAACAAAGCGGGAGTGTGACAAACAGGATTGTAGCCCTGGACTCCGCCAGTATTCAGCCACACTAAATGGATGTTTTTTTGTTTGAGTTGTTCGGGCAAGTTCATGTCGTCAGGCAGGACAAAGACGTGCTTGAAGCCAATTTCTGCTAATGCTTTAGCAATCTCCCGGGCGACGACTTCGTAACTTTTCCAAGAGCGGGGATTGTGAGTTTTGTAAATCACAGATCCGGCGCGATCGCAGTCGCCGCCGAACACCACAGCAATCCGCAATTTAGCAAATAGCACCTCTAAATATTGAGGCAGCAAACTAAACTCGTAATGCCATGAATTCATGCCAATTGATGTTGCAACCATTTATTTTTTTTCCTTTGGGTTTAATTTTTTATCGGCCGAACTGCTAGATTTTGCCAAATATATTCCCGCCAAAACCACGGAGAAAGCCAACCAATTAAACAAGCTCAAACTTTCCGAAAACAGCACCCAGGCAATAATAGCGGCGATCGCGGGTTCGAGCAGCAGGAAAAGAGCTACAAAGCCTGATGACAAACGACCGAGACTGTGGATGAGAAGTCCCTGACCGAAAGCTTGGCAAATCACGGCCAAAGCAATTACAGCCAGCCATCCCTGCCAAGAATACGGGAAAACTCGATCGCCCGCAAGCAGCACGAGCGGTAAAATCAATATACTGCCAATAAAACAGCGCCACATCAATATTGTTGTCGCCGGAAACTTGGTTCGCAAATGTTCTGCAATTAGCAGATTTCCTGCATAAAACATCGCCGATAAAAGAGCAGCAATGTCGCCGGAAAAGTTTTCTCTCGCAGCTTGCAAATCGTCCATTCCGATCGCAATTGCGCCGGACAAAGCTACTGCCAGTCCCAGCAAAAACCTGCTGTCAAAACGCCGCCCCAACAGCAGCCATCCCCCCAAAGTAGTAAATAAAGGAGTTAAATTTCGCAGTACAGTAGAATTAGCGACATTAGTCTGAGTCAGCGACCAAGCCCAGAAACCCAAAGAAGCAGAAGAAACGACGCCTACCGCTGTTAACAGCATCAAATCGCGCAGAGTGTAGCTCGATCGCTCTTCAACTTCATCCCCAGACATTCGGCGGCGCACAGCACCCGCACCATTCCACAGTCCAAATACCGCAGTTGCTATCCACAAACGGTTGAAAACAGTAGCATTCGGGCCGATTTCCCGTTCGCTCAACCTAATAAAAATCGCAGCCAGCGACACCGCTAGCAGCGCCGCCGACAGCGATACGATCGCCCAAATTTTACCTTGACTGTCAGCTAATTCACCGTTTTTTAAACTGTCCGGGTTTCCCGCAACAATAGTTTTCTCTTCAGTTGTCAAGGCAGAGTTTAACTCATTATTTTCCAAAAAATTGCGCTGTATTTCAACATTTTGCTCGGGCAATCCCAGGTTTTTTGACATTATTAAAAGTTCCAATGAAGGCTGAAGGCAGTTGTGTAGAGTGCGTGACGAAAGAAAATTTGGGCGGCGAAGGGAGTGACTCAAAAGTCACGCACTCTACTTACTAGGGATGTACCAACTATTTTTTAGAGTTATAGCAACCGCCACATCGGTAAGGACAGAAATAAGCTCGTGAATAGATCCCTGACCCTTGTAGCATCAACGGTTTGATCCCCGTCTAAAAACTGTCAACTGTCAACTGTCAACTGTCAACTGCTATAACAGCAGCTTAGGTTGAAGGTTTAACAGAAAGCCTTGTCAAAGCCTCCTTCAGCGCCGGCGGCAATTGGCGGATAATCTTGCCCTTTTCCCGATCGACTCCAACCAAAGTCACCTGTGCTGTCACATATAACTCTTGAGCATCGGGCGATCGAATTTCGTAATCCCAAACCAGCCGCACACCATCACCAGCAGTCATCCGCGTTCTAACTGCCACAGATTGACCCATTTGTACAGCCCGGTGGTAGCGCAGCGAAAGTTCCACCACGGGCAATTCCAAACCCTGCGCCACCCAATCAGCATACTCAATCCCCAGAGAGCGCAAACTTTCCACCCGCGCTTCCTCCATCCAAACCAGATAAGTCCCGTGCCAGACCGCACCGCTGTAGTCTGTATGGTGGGGGTAGACTCGCACCAAATATTCAAACCAGCCCTCAGAGTCCATCCCAGCCCGGTTTTGAATGGCGCCAGCCTCGGTCAGTTTTGGTTGAGTTCGATCGTTCTCTAACACTTTACAAATTGTTCCAAAACGCTACATTTCTACAAATGATAAAGCAAACTTCAGGCTTATGCTTGACAGTAAGAAACTAGAGTACCAACGCCCTAGTTTAACGTCGCACAAGTAAACTCAACTGTTTTTACGCCCAAAACCATGATAGAAAAAATTTTAGTAGCCGTCGCCGGTCGCGGCTTGTGCGAAGAGATGTTTAATATGTTGATGGACATCCCTTCCTTGCAACAAACCTCTGTCACCGTCTTGCACGTCGTGCCGCCCCAAGTAACATCCGATGGCATGGCCGCCAAGTTGGAAGAAGGAGGCAAGATTTTAGCACAAGCAGTCCAGTCTTTAAAAATAGATCCCAGCAAAGTCAATCCCCGGCTCAAACAGGGAGACCCGAAAACCACAGTTTGCCAAGTCGCAGAAGAAGAACAATCCGACTTAGTGATTATGGGTTCCAGGGGACTCGGACGGCTGCAATCGATTTTGGAAAACTCAGTCAGCCAGTACGTTTTCCAGCTAACATCCCGACCGATGCTGTTAGTAAAAGACGACATCTACGTCAAAAGAATCAAGCGCGTCATGGTAGCGCTAGATAAATCCGAATCCGCCAAACAATCCTTAGAACTAGCCCTATCTTTTGTCAAAGAAGTCAGCGGCGGACAGATAATTTTAGTACACGTCACCAAAGATTTGACTGGAAAATCCACCGAAGATTTAACAGCCAATGCTGAAAAAGACCCCGTATTAGCCCCCGCAGTAGCACTAGCCAAACAAATGGGAATTAGCTACCGCTGCGTGAGTGCCACAGGCAAGCCAGGGGAAGCAATTTGTCGGATTGCAGACGACACGAATGCCGACTTGTTGGTAATCGGTTCTCCGGATCGGCGGCCCAACGTTGCCAAAAACTTTGTGGATCTCGATCGACTCCTGGGAAATTCCCTATCAGACTACGTGCGAGTTTATGCCAACTGTCCCGTATTGCTAGCGCGGACGATCGGCTAAACTCTCAACGTTAACAGTTAAGCTGTCGCGCATTTAAATTGCATATTCGGGGCGGGCTAGAAGCCCACCCCACAAGAGTTTGATTGTTTTTTGACAGCCAATTTAAATGCAGAACAGCTTAGCAGCCAACACTCAGCACGTAACGCAACAAAAAAAAGCGCCTCAGCAAAAAGCTGTTGGCGCTTTTTTTTGCAACCAGCTTGCGCCAGACAGAAATAGCAGCAGTTGCTAATCTTTTCTGCCTTGACGGCTAGCGGTTTGAATGTACAAAATGATTAGAAAAACGCTGGGAACCAATACAAACAGAATGGTTGCCACAAACCCTAATTCGTTAACTTCCATGAAGACGCCCGCCTCTATCGGAAAATAGGAAAACACACACAACTAGGATATCACTCAAAGGCAAAAGGCAAACTCAAAGACAGAAGGAGGACTTGCGGACGGGCGTAGAAACCAGGTTTCTGCGAGGCATCCACGCAGCCCAACCTCTTATTGGTCGTAGAAACTCAAATTTTGCACCATTCTCAAAAACGGGCTCTGGGGCCCGTTCCACAAGAGATAAATTTTCTTGTGGAACAGGCATCTTGCCTGTTCATAAAAGGATTATTGACAATGGTGCAAGATATCAGAGAAACCAACTTTCTTTTCCTAGGTCGGCAAGAGGCGTAATTATACAGTGAAATAGGAAAAAAAACAAAATTATTGCATTCTGAATTTTTCTTTCCTTTTGCATAAGAGAGCATCTCTAGCCTTCTGCCGAATACCTTCTGAGAGTCACGGCTTAGTCTTCACACTCACCGGGCCGTTGACCGTAGCTTGACAAGCCAACCGATAATTTTCGGGCTTTTTCTTGAGCTTGCGGTTCTCAAAGTCAGTGCGGGGCGACAGATTTTCACTTCCCTCGACAATTTCCACAATGCAGGTGCCGCATTGACCGATGCCCCCGCAATTCATCATCTTTCCCGAAAATGTGTACAAGTCGATACGGTTTTCTAGAGCTTTGAGCCTCAAATTGGCTCCGTCTGCTGCGATGACTTCCCGATCTTCCTTCACAAACTTGATATTGGCCATTACTGATTCCCTAGGGCGTTGACATAGAACTCTATTGCAAAATATTAACTAAGGATGGTGAATTAATTGACACTCTCAGCGAAGACAGCGACTGAGATTCTTAAGATTTTGCAACCTTAATATCCTGATTACTCAGGTTCCCA